>CALOED010000252.1:0-17418 GCA_942492005.1 uncultured Saprospiraceae bacterium | reverse complement strand
CGGAGCTTATCAATGCGATAAAGAACGAAATAGAAACCACCGAAAATGATATAATAAATACGCAAGACACCATCGAGCTACTCAAAGAAAATCTAAAACGCTACAAAGGCGATTACAGTAATATGATGCGTCACGTATAGGCATCGAAATGCTAACAAAAGAGCTTTGTTTGTACTTTCTGCTACTAACTTTAACGATGCCATGCGACGCTGGAGGTATTTTGTAAGATATGACCAGCAACGTAAAAAACAAATTTCATTGGTCGGCAACACCCAAGAATCGCTTAATCAAAAAGTAGTAGTATTGCAAGCAACCCGCGATTCTAAAAAAGAGCTTCTTCAAGAAAATGAACTCCAAAATGAAGAACGCACTCAAGCACTCGAAAAACAAGAAAAACTCCTCAAAAAACTAAAGGCTAAAGAAGCGGATGTCAAAGAGGATTTGGATAAAAAAGAAGCGGCTAAAGCATTGCTGACCGATGCGATAGATAAAGCGATTAGAGAAGATTTGAGAAAAAGCCAAGCGGCATCTCGCTCCAATACAAAAGGAGCTAAACGAAAACTGACTTCTTCCGAAAAGAAGGTGAGCAGTGCTTTCCGAAAGGCTAAAGGCAAACTGCCTCGACCTGTGAATGGTGTAATCACTGGAAAATACGGCAAACAAAAACATCCGACGCTCAAACGTGTTATTATCAAAAACAATGGGATTGATATTAAAACTTACGCCAATAGTAAAGTAAAGGCTATTTTTAAGGGCGAAGTCATTAATGTGTTTGCTATACCAGGCGCACAAAATGCTATCATGATTCGGCACGGAGATTACTATTCGGTCTATTCTAACCTAAAAGAAGTGAAGGTGGAAAAAGGGCAAACCATAAAGCAAGACCAAGTGATAGGCATAGTAGGAGTGAGCGCAAAAACCAATCAGTCTGAATTGCATCTGGAGATTTGGAAAGATAGTAAACACTTGAATCCTTTAAGGTGGTTGAAAAAGTGATAGATAGATAAATAAAAGACATATTTATTTTTTGAATAATTATACATTTTATCTAAAATACCTTAATTTACCTCTCAGAATTTATTTACAAAAGAACAATAATATGGCTATATTTTATTTGAAAGAAGTGATTTGCTTTTGAATAAAAAGGCTTGTATTGCAAGAGGAGTTGAACCGATGATTAGTAAAATTCTTTCTTATATTTTCGCACTCATAGTCATTTTCGTAACTGGAAATGTCATTGTTTCCATTGCATCATTTCAAGAAAATGTATCGAATGCCGATTGGTTTTTGATATTTTGCCTACTTATGATTATGCTTATGGGCTTGTATTATATTGGAAACGACATAGGAATGCGAAAAACCTCGATTACTAAAAAAGAATACGGTAAAGATGCCTCAATTCTTGATGAAGAACTGTTGTAATTATAAAAAACGGCTCTTTGACAATTTTTGCATTTTCGCCCAATGTGGTTTTCAGCGATTCCCCATAAGGAATATTTAACTTTTTGCTTCTTTTTAGCTGAAAAAAGAAGAATCTTAACGCTACCTTATATTTTCGCTATCTTTTTTTCTTATCGAGAATTGCTACTCTCTCTTCCAATGTGGGCTTGCTCCATTGTTTTAATTGATTGACAAACAATGGATTAAAACCACATTGGATTGAAATTTCAATCATTTGGCAAAAAATTGTCAAAGAACCTAAAACACACACAAAAAACCACCTTTATTCATTTCCCTCGCTTCGGCTTTCACTTCTCAGTCATAACATCTTTCATCTTTTTAGCAATACCATCCGCATTTGCGTCATTCAAATTTCCCAACTCCGTAATAATATTTTTAAAATCTTCTTCATGCCTATTTTGCGAAAGTTTTTGTTTGGCGTGTATTTCTGTAATTTCTATTTCAAATCCTACGATGCCCCTCATTTCTCGTTTTATCATTTGCTCAGGCAGTTTTTTCAACGAAACAGGATTTTCGGAAACTTGCTCGTATTTATCCACCAATTCTTCCAACGATTGATACAATTCCGCTTCGCTCACCAGCCTAATCGTACCATATACATGAACGGCTACATAATTCCACGTCGGGACAGTAGTAGCGTGCTTGTACCAAGATGAAGAAATATAACTATGATGTGCCGAAAATATGGCAAGCACCTGTGTTTGATTTTCAAAATCTTTCCATTGTGGATTAGCTTTTGAAATATGCCCGATTAGCTTTTCTTTTCCGTCTGCACTCGTTTTGAGTTCGATAGGAATATGAGTAGCCCACGGCGTGCCATTTTCTTGAGTAGTTATCAGATGCCGAAGCTATTAGCTTTGATGTATGCTTTTGCATCATCTAAATCGGTGTTGTTATAAAGTTTTGGAATATACATTTTGATGAATTGTTATTTACTCGTTTTAAAGCTATTTTTTGTATGGTTTTAAATTTACCCGTTACTCGGCTATTTTTTTAAAAAAATACAAACAAAAATAGCTAACCGCTTTTAAACGATTAGCTATTTGATAAAAAAATTTAAACAGTTAAACAAACATCACGATTGCCAACCATCCATCTACATATTAGCAATAATTTCATCACCAAACTCAGAACACTTCAATTTAGTAGCGTCATTCATTAGGCGGTGGAAATCATAAGTTACACGTTTCTTGATAATTGCGCCTTCAATACCCTTTACAATAAGCTGACCTGCTTCTTTCCAGCCCATGAAATCCAACATCATCACACCAGAAAGGATAACTGAACTAGGATTTACTTTATCCAATCCAGCATATTTTGGAGCAGTACCATGAGTAGCCTCGAAGATAGCCAAACCAGTTTCGTAGTTGATATTGGCACCCGGAGCGATACCGATACCACCAACGTTAGCCGCCAAAGCATCAGAAATATAATCGCCATTCAAGTTCAACGTAGCAATCACGTCATACTCCGCAGGGCGAAGAACGATTTGCTGCAAGAATGCGTCAGCGATAGAGTCTTTTACAAGCATTTTGCCGCCTGCCAATGCTTCATCTTGCGCCTTGTTTGCCGCATCTTTGCCCTCAGCCGCTGCAATGCGGTCATATTGCGCCCAAGTAAATACTTTGTCGCCAAACTCACGCTCTGCCAATTCGTAGCCCCATTCTTTGAATTTACCTTCCGTAAATTTCATAATGTTGCCCTTATGAACCAAAGTAACCGACTTGCGATTGTTTTCCAAAGCGTATTTGATAGCCGAACGCACCAAACGCTCCGTACCTTCTACCGAAACAGGCTTAACACCCAAAGAAACCGTATCAGGGAAGCGAATACCCGTAACGCCCATTTCTTCAATCAAGAATTTTTTCAATTTCTCAAGTCCTGCCGTACCATGCAAATACTCGATACCAGCGTAGATGTCTTCTGTGTTTTCACGATAAATCACCATATCCACCAAGTCAGGACGCTTTACAGGAGAAGGCACACCTTCAAAATATCTAACAGGACGAACACAAGCGTATAAGTCCAATTTTTGGCGCAAAGCTACATTCAAAGAACGAATACCACCGCCTACGGGCGTTGTCAAAGGGCCTTTGATAGCTACCAAGTATTCTTCGATTTTGTCCAAAGTATCTTGCGGCAACCATTCGCCAGTCTTATCAAATGCTTTCTGACCAGAATATACTTCCAACCAATCAATTTTGCGCTCCCCGTTATAAGCCTTTTTAACGGCTGCGTCAAATACTTTTACTGATGCTGCCCAAATATCTGGTAAAGGATGCCGTCCTTCAATGAAGGGAATAACTGGGTTATTAGGCACGTTTAACTTCCCATTTTCAATGGTAATTTTTTGTCCGCTCATTATGTATCAAGATTTTTATATGAAAAAGAAGTACTGTTATTAAATTTTGATAAGCATTTGATTGCTTAAAATTTGCTGCGAAAATACGAATATTTTTTGAGATTTTTTAAACAGATTATAGAACTCATTTTTTTGATAATTAGACAATTGCGTTATTTGGCCAGGAGCATACAAATATTTTTAAATGATATTTTGGACTAAAATCATTATGTTTGTAAGGAAAACAAAAAGGTATAAAATTTAGAAATTATAATTAGTTTACATGGTATGTAAATACTTTGACCATGCTACTTTACATTTTTTATAAAAAACATAGAAGTATGATTTTTGGCTTGCTAAAACAAAAAACTATGCGTCTCGTATGTGTTTCGATTTTTTATAGCTAGTATGCACTTTGACTAAAAAACTTTAACTAAAATGAGATATTTGACACTATTTATACTTATCCTTTCGATTAGTTGTACGCCAACTCAAAACGTAGAAGACGTGAAAGAAGAAAAAACCAGATGTGAAACCGAAGGAACGGTCAAAGACTTCACGGGTTTGGATGGCTGTGGGCTTTTGATAGTTTTAGAATCGGGAAGAAAATTAGAGCCTGTCATTATTGACGATAAAGATTTTAAACTTCGAGATGGCCAGAAAATCCGCTTTGATTATAAAGCAGAACGAGAGGTAATGTCCGTTTGTATGGGCGGCATGACCGTTCGCATTACTTGTATTAAAGAAATTTAAAAACTCAATGACCAAAAAAATAGCGTTCTCTTTATGCGAAATCCAAATTTAGAACCAACAGATAAAAATCATACGCCCGAAGAAATAACGGTAGATAAGGCACTGCGCCCGAAGCTATTGGATGATTTTTCGGGGCAGCCCAAAATCGTTGAAAACCTGAAAATTTTCATAGAAGCGGCAAAGTTGAGAAGCGAAGCCCTCGACCATGTTTTGCTACATGGGCCGCCAGGGTTGGGAAAGACGACGCTTTCTTACATTATTTCTAATGAGTTGGATACCAGTATCAAAATTACTTCAGGCCCTGTATTGGAAAAACCCGGAGATTTGGCGGGTTTGCTGACTAATTTGGAAGAAGGCGATGTGCTTTTTATAGATGAAATTCACCGGTTGAATAATGTCGTGGAAGAGTATTTGTATTCCGCAATGGAAGATTTTCGGATAGATATAATGATAGATACGGGCCCAAATGCTCGAACAATTCAAATTGCGCTCGACCCTTTTACGCTCATTGGCGCAACTACTCGAATGGGATTACTCACTGCACCGATGCGAGCGAGGTTTGGCATTACTTGCCTCTTGGCGTATTATGATGTAGAAACTTTGACTAAAATTATTAAGCGTTCTGCTGATATTTTGCAAGTGCCTATCAAGGACGATGGCGCATTAGAAATAGCACGCAGAAGCCGAGGAACACCTCGTATTGCTAATGCCTTATTGCGCCGAGTGCGAGATTTTGCACAAATCAAAGGTAATGGAACGATTGACGTAGCCATTGCAAAATACGGATTAGCGGCTTTGAACGTAGATGAAAGTGGACTGGATGAAATGGACAACCGAATATTGACGACGATTATCGAAAAATTCAACAGGCGGCCCTGTCGGTATCAGCACTATTGCTACTGCGGTGGGCGAAGAAGCGGGTACGATTGAAGAAGTACATGAGCCATTTTTGATTATGGAAGGCTATATTCAGCGCACATCGAGAGGGCGAGAAGTGACAGAGAAAGCGTACAAACATTTGGGAATAGTGCCGCCTACGAGCCAAAGAATGTTGTTTTAGATTTATGTTTGCTTATCGTTTTTTATAAAAAAAGCTACCACCGTTATTGGAAACAGTGGTAGCTTTTGTTTTTATAAAAATAAGAATGGCTTAGTTCTGAGAAGCTGCTCTTTTCTTTACCAATTTACTAGCTTTCTTTTCATTAGCCGACTCGTCAGCCGTTAGCATCACATCCGCTTTAGCCGTTTTGACTTTAGAGTTGCTACCGCTAGCTTCTGTTACTTTCGCTTTAGATGCACAACAACCTTTCTTTGCGCTTTTGTCGCAAGCAGGAGCTTTAGCATTTGCTTCCGCCTTCATAGATACCTTAGTGCCTTTTGCATCTGCTTTCACTTCTGCTTTTGCATCCTTAGAGCAAGACGCTTTTGCATCTTTAGAAGCACAGCAAGACGCTTTTTTCTCCGTCTTAGTGGTTTTCAAAGATATTTTTGTTGCCTTAGCATCTTTCTTATTGTTTGCTTCTTGCGCAAAGCTCTGAGTAGAAAGACCAACAAAAGCTATCATTGCAAATAATATCAATACTTTTTTCATAATCTATTGTCGTTTTTTATGATTTGTTAAATAATGAATTTAAAAATGTGTTTAAAAATAGGAATATCCAATTACTTTATCAATAAAAAATATGCCATTTATATAACATTAACGTTTTAGACATAAAATCTTACCATTTGACACTTCTTTTTATATATAACGTTAGAGTATTATAATTTGTGACATATATAATTAACGTTAAAGTGTGTTTATTGAATAAAATAATTTAAAATAGTAGCAATTGATAATCAGTGTATTATGTTACTTATGAGTGTTTTTTTAATGTAATAACGCCATTTTTGGAATGTTTTTTGGGTTAAAATGTATAAAAAAAATCACCGACGAGAAAAACTTAAAAACAGCATTCCAAAATCTTTACAAAACTAACATCAAATGAGGGTTTTTACACTGACTCTATTAACCTTAGCAATTGCACAAGTCATTTACGCACAAAACACCTTTCAGAAAGATATAGCTACAATGGTCATTAATTTTGACCCTAGCTATATGCAGAAATTCGACTACACAACGGACACCGATTACATTGTAGAAGAAAGTCATACGAATTATCACATCCCGATTGATGGAGAAAAAACATTGATTTTAAAAGTGTTAAAATCGGCTTCTCCTATTTCAAACCTTACGGCTCAACAACCGAAAATACTCCAACGAAAAGACATCAAAAGCCTAACAAAGGCATTCGTTAGCCGTGTGAATACTGGAGCTACTCATGTAGTTTTGAAAATAAAAACGGCTGATGGCATTAAGATGTATGCTGCAGATTATACCATTTTTAGAGTATTGAATGAGGAATATATGAGTTATTTTGCGCCACCTCATTTTTCTTTCTTTTATGATTTGAAATCGGAATACAATCCCGGTCAAACGGTTTTGAATGATGATTATCAAGATAATTTTGCTACTCGATTTTTCTTTCATGGACAAACTCAAGTACAAGGCATTGAAAACAATGTACTGCTCAAAATGTATAATGACGCTTGCGCAAAACGCCCCTATGGTGTAACAACTCCTCTCTCTCCGAAAGGCGAAAATAATCTTTACAAAGAAGCAGTTTCGTTCAAAACAGGCGAAAAACTGTATCGTTCGTGCCAACATCCGATACAATCGGAATACCTGAAAGGCATCGGTTTGTACAAAGAATTTTATGAAGAAGATGGCAAAGTATATAGCTCAAACTTGACGGCTATTGATGGTATTCCAATTCAGACGTACTTGAAATTAGTTGCGCCATCTTTGCAATCGAACGAAAAGCGAATAGAAGATGCTTCTGTGATGACCGAAGAGCCGATAAGAACGGCAATTCCAAATGACTACGATGAAGAAGCTACTATTTTTGGAGCTGGACAGGCTAAGGGGCTAGAAGAAAAAAGCAAAGTGCAACCGCTCGTACAAGCATTTATCAAAAAGCCCGAAGCTAAAGCTGCTCAACCTACGACAACTGCGGTAAAAATAGTTCAGCAAGGCATGATACACACCGTAGAAAAAGGCGAAACACTATACCGATTGGCAAAACAATATAATACTACGGTCGAAAAACTAAAGGATTTGAATAGCCTAACGGGCAATACCATCCTGGTAAAACAAGAGTTATTGGTACGTGTTTCGGATTAAAGCATTTAAAAAAATAAAAATTTAAAAGCGTGAGTGGAGTAAAATCAACTTGCGCTTTTTGCGTTTTAAAAGTAGCAGAACAAAAAAGTGCAACTTTATAAAAACCTTCGTAACTTGCCTTACTATTGTTCCTGATTGTTCGATTTTTTTTGTTTTTTCAAAATCAACAACCCGTTTACAAATCATCACAACATCAAATCATTTATGAAAGCATTTCAATACATCACTACGCTACTCATAGCCGTCATTTCGTTTGTGCCAACTCAAATCTCTAACGGCTGCGGATACTATGAAGGCGACTATTATGTTTATACGCTGATAGAACCCAATTTGATGGACGAGCCATCTTATCGTCCGTTTTTCTTTACCTTCCAAACGTACTTCAATGACTGGGAAGGTCAAAAATTTGCAAAAGAAGAAAACCTCAAAGAGTGGGGAAGCTATTTCAAAAATAAAGGAACAGTAGCCGATTTGGAATACCTGATTTATAAAATGCCGATAGGAGAAGCGGAAGCAATTCGTGACAAAAATAAGCCTGCGCTTTCTAATAAGGCGCAAGACAACGGCATTGCGCAACAATTAATGAAAAATGGAGACGATGAATTTATTAATTATTTAATCTACGCCAAGTCGTGTGAGCCGTATGCTACGCAGCGAGATTATATCTGGGATGGAGAAATAGATGAGAAAAGTAAAAAAGCCCACGACGATTTGATAGAAGAAGGTTTGACGGCTTTTTACTCCTGCGAAAGTGATTTCATGAAATTGCGTTATGCCTTCCAAATCGTGAGACTAGCACGTTATGCCTTCGATTGGGACGAAACCATCAAATGGTATGAAGATTTAGTGCCTAGCCTTAGTCAAGTCAATAGCATTATGAAATATTGGGCAATGGAGCATTATGCGGGCGCATTGTACAATAAAGGAGAATACGAAAAATCGGCTTATTATTTCTCAAAAGTATTCGACAAATCGCCTAGCAGAAGGTTTTCAGCACACAAGAGTTTTGCGATTAAGTCGGATGAACAATGGAAAGCTACACTTGCATTATGTAAAAATAATGACGAAAGAGCAACGCTTTATGCCATGCGTGCCATCAAGCCGTACAGCAATGCCGTAGAAGAAATGCAAGATATTTACAGGCTTTCGCCCCAAAATAAAAACCTAGAATTGTTGCTCATTCGAGAAATTCAAAAACTAGAATATGAAATGCTAGGCTCTAGCTACAACAGCGAAAAAGAACATAATAAAGTATCTAATTACGATTACGAAACGGATGAATCGAGCCTCGTTTTTCCACGAAAAGAATCCCAACGCTATTTGGAGCAATTGTTATCTTTTGCAGAAAAATGTGCTGACCAAAGACAAGTTGAGCGTCCTCACGTTTGGCGTTTGGCAATGGGCTATTTGCATTTTATAAATGGAAATACAAAGTCCGCAATGGAAGTTTATGACTTTTTGGAGCGCAAAAATGTAGGTTCTGAGCATTTTAAACATCAAGTAAAAGTATTCAAAGCAGCCGCAACTATTGAGCGATTGACGAAGGTAGATGCTAAGACGGAAGCATTGGCGATGGAATATTTGCCAATTTTGAAAAGTGTTCGCCCGACGTTTTCCTATGCGAGCGGCGTAGCAGAGCAAGCCAATTTCTTATTGGATAAGTTGGCGTATCTCTATCAGCAGCAAGGCGAAATGGGCAAGGCGTATTTGTGCCACAAAAATGGACTCTACCAGTTGTTCATTCACCCCGATTTGATGGTAGTGAATGATTTAATCAAGTTGTATGATAGAAAAGATAAGTTGAATGATTTCGAAAAAATGCTAGTGCAGCCCGTTTTCTACAAATCTGAATGGATAGAAGGAGAAATGCGCTATACCGAAGAGAATAAAGACATCCGCAACCAGCTTTTGGAAGTAAAAGGCACTATTTTGTTGGCAGTCAATCAGCTAGAGGATGCTATCGAAGTGTTTAAACAATTGCCCGATTCGTATAAAAAGCGGAGTGGAAATGTTTCGGTTGATTGGGAATTTCCGAGCCAAAACGAAGACCGTTTTATGCTCAGCAATAGCGACCCATTCTTTTTATATACTTACCGAAAACATCCGCACCGACCAGCACCGTCGTTGAATAAATTGGGTGTGGCTCAAAAATTATACGAACTCGAAAAGCTATCCAAAACGGACGATGAGAATGCCGCAGAGCATTATTTCAAGCTAGGCAATGCGCATTTTGAAATGAGCTATCATGGCAATTCGTGGCGAGCAAAGGAGTATTACTGGACGGTAAGCGGCTACGAAGAAATCAGCGAAAACGTTTATGATTTCTATACAGGTTTCCACGGCAGAGGCAATCAATCTTTTCGATACAATGACGATGCGCTGGAATATTTGCAAAAAGTCATGGATTTGGAAAATGAAAATAATAAAGAATGGGTGGCAAAGGCTTGTTTTGTAGCCGCAGCTTGCCAAAGCCGAAAGGCAGAAAATCTGAAAGAAAAGTATTTCAAAAAATTAAAAAACGAATACGCTGATACGGAATTTTATCAGCAGGCGATTCGTGAATGCTTTTATTTCTCAGATTTTGTAAGCAAAAATTAGGGAATATTCTGGGGTTGTTTCTTAAAGAGACTAACAGTCTGCTAGTGATTGTTAGTCTCTTGTCATATTGTAAAGATGACACTAAGATGTTATATCTTTGCCTTTTCATGCAACGAATTAAATATAGATAACATCTTTTATAAAAAAGAAACCTAAATATTTTTCTAAAAAAAGCGAACGAAAAAACAATTTCTGAAGTAAAGCAAGAATAAACAAAATAAAATAAAACAAGACCTAAGACTTAGTATGCGACAAAATCGTATCTATATTTTTATTATTACAATTATAGTTTTAGTTGTAATCAATCAAACTATTCTTACCTACGCTATCAATCAGCAACAATACGATGCTACCGTCGTAAATTATGCTGGTAAGCAGCGTATGTTGAGCCAGAGTATTGCCAAAACGGTACTTCTGATAAATAGAAATTTTAAACAAAATATACCTTCCAACGTTGAGCGAGATAATCTAAAAAAGCTAGTAGAAAAATGGTCGTATTATCATGAAGTATTAAAGAATGGAGATAAAGGCTTGAAAATCAGTACTAAAAAGTCTGCTAAAATACAGCAACTATTCTTGGATATTGAGCCACTTTATGAAATTATTCTTGAAAATGCCCAACGTCTCACCACAGAAAAAGATTCGGTAAATATTCATCTACAATCAAAAACCATATTAAATAACGAACAGGCATTTCTAAAACAAATGGATGCCATCGCACTTCAATACAATACCGAATCCATTCAAAAATCGAAACAACTAAAAGCGATTAGCTACACGTTGGCTTTGCTGTTGATTTTAGTTATCAGCATACAGTTACTTGCTGTTATAAAACCGCTATTTGCCAAGCTATTATATCAAAATGAAAAACTCTCCGAGGCGAACGAAAAATTAAAGCATCAGAATAGAGAACTGGATGTAATTAAGCACAATATTGAAGCAAAAAACAGGCAAATTCAACGTCAAAACGAGATATTCGCAGAGAATAACTCCATGCTATTGGAGACTAAGAATGAAGCAGTAGAACTATCAAGAGCCAAATCTGACTTCTTATCGAATATGAGTCACGAAATCAGAACCCCGCTCAATGCAATTATTGGCGTATCGAATTTATTGTCCGATGACCAACCTACGCCTTCGCAAGCCGAACAAATCGATACACTGCTCTTCTCGGCAGAAAACCTGATGGTGATTATCAATGACATTTTGGACTATTCTAAAATAGGCGCAGGAAAGGTAAAACTCGAAGCCATTGAGTTTAATATTCGCCGTATTATGAATGGCATTTACAAAACGCTTCATGGAAATGCACAAAAAAAGGGGTTGGAACTCCAAACGATTATAGGAAAAAACGTACCCGAAACACTAATAGGCGACCCAACTCGATTGAGCCAAATATTAATTAATCTGGTAAACAATGCTATAAAGTTCACACCACGGGGAAATGTGACCTTTCAAGTCATTTTAAAAGAAAAAAACACAGAAAAAGCAACACTTGCTTTCTCTGTAACGGATACTGGTATAGGAATTGCAGCAGATAAACAAAAAGACATCTTCGATAGCTTCTCGCAAGCTAATACTTCTACTACTAGACTTTACGGAGGAACGGGGCTAGGTTTAGCCATAACGAAACAATTATTAGAACTACAAGGCAGTCAAATTCAGCTTATAAGCGAATTGAATAAAGGAACTACTTTTTTCTTTGATTTGACTTTGCCCATAGGAAAACAAAACAAAAAAGAAGAAATGCAAGCTATACAATTACAAAGACCTAAAAAGCAGTATAAAGAAGGATTTACGAGCAATAGCAAAATATTGCTAGTAGATGATAATGCAATAAACCTAGTGATAGCAAAACGTTTCTTGAATAAATGGAACTTAGAAGTAGATATTGCAAAAAATGGTAAAGAAGCCTTGGAGAAGGTAAAAAATGATAGCTATGGCTTAATTTTTATGGATATTAATATGCCCGAAATGGATGGCTACGAAGCTACTCGAATCATCAGAAGTTGGAGAGAAGCAGAATATCAAAATTTACCCATCGTAGCATTGACCGCCTCTGTATTTGACGCGCTCAAGTATCAAGCCGTAGAAGCAGGTATGAATGATTATTTGAGCAAACCATTCAAGCCACAAGAACTTTATGATATGGTAGATAGACATTTATTGACCGTATAAATGACCGCCCAATGTATAAATAAAAAATAAAAAAGGCTTATAGATTCAGAAAATCTATAAGCCTTTTTTACTGCGAACTGCTACTGCGCCCAAGTCTTCCCATTCCCTGCTTCGGACAAAGGAATACACGCCTCATATTTGCCTGGTATAGCTGCGTGTTGCAAAACTTTGGTCTGCCCGATTTCAGTAGAAAAGTACCCGCCGAGAACGAGCGATTTCAATTCGTAGAAAGGATGCGTATCCGAATAACCCACAAACCACGGATTTTTCAATTTACTCATCATCGCATAAGAAGCCTTATCAACAGCCTCTACGGTAGATAATCTTTCGTCTGCCGATGCTTCTATGAATGATTTTTTGTGCATTTTTTTACATTCATCATTGATAGCAGTAATGCTTCCTATGATTTTAGTTTGCTCCTCTTTACCATAGTTTTTAGCAATGGCTTCATCTATAAACCGATGCACCATGAGTTCTTTTGCTCCGGGTGTATCCGTGGCAGGCAGAATAGTTTCCACGACTTCCGCTAAAGTGTTGATTTGATTTTTATCTAAAATAAAAGGCTTCCAATCATCGCTCGTACTAGGCTGACAACCACTCATGATAGAGGCAACCGTTCCGGCAGACATTGCGCCGCCGACTAAAATTGTCACTGTTTTTAAAACTGAACGTCTATCCATTTTTTATAATTTAATCGTTTCTCATCTTAAAATGCCAAGTTGAGTTCGAGTTTTTTAAAAAAAAATTAAAAAGATAAAGATTAAAGGTTCATTGACAATTTTTGCATTTTCGTCCAATGTGGTTTTAACCCATTGTCTTAATTAATTGGTAAACAATGGGTTAAAACCACATTGGATTGAAATTTCAATCTTTTGGCAAAAATTGTCAAAGAGCCAAATTAAATACCGTGTAAAATATATTTCTTAATCTAAAAGAGTGGTAACTCTGAGCATATTTGTAGATGAAAAATATGGTATGTGAATGAAGGACTTTAGCCCTGTATATGTTTGATTTTCAACATAATAAGAGCTAAATTCCTTTTGTAAATCAATGTTAAATCTTGCTACAAATATAAACATGGCTACGCCATTCTTATCTTAAATAAACTTATTTTACACGGTACTAAAGATTTTGCTTCTTCAATTCGCTAACGGCAAAATTAACAGCACGAGCCGTGAGAGCCATATAAGTAATAGAAGGATTTTGGCAAGCCGAAGAGGTCATACAAGCACCATCCGTTACAAAAACATTCGGTACAGCATGGATTTGATTATTTCCATTCAATACAGAAGTTTTGGGGTCTCGTCCCATTCGAGCCGTTCCCATTTCGTGAATACCCAAGCCCACTGCGCCAATATCGTCAAACGAAACAATATCTTTGAAACCTGCTTTGTTCAGCATTTCAATAGCATCGTTTTTCATGTCTTTTCGCATTTTGACCTCATTCTCACGGAAAAGCGCATCTATTTCTATCACAGGCAAGCCCCATTTGTCTTTCTTGTCTTTGCTCAACGCCATGAAATTCTCGTGATAAGGTAAGCATTCGCCAAATGCCAATAATCCCATTTGCCAAGGGCCAGGTTTGGTCATGTTTTCCTTCAAGGAAGCACCTACGCCCAACTCTGTTGCACCTCTATTCCAGCCCTCTCTCGACGCTCCACCTTGATAACCAAAACCACGAATATAGTCTCGCTTCGTAGCTTCACTTACATTTCTATATCGAGGAATATAAATACCGCTCGGGCGACGACCAAAGTAATATTTATCGTCAAAACCGTCATAAGTACCTCTTGCACCTGTTCTGAAATGGTGGTCCATGATATTGTGTCCGAGTTCGCCACTATCATTGCCCATGCCATTCGGAAAACGCTCCGAAGTAGAATTGAGTAAAATAGAAGCCGTAGCCAAAGCCGAAGCCGTACAGAAGATGATTTTTGCTTTAAATTCTTTGGTTTCTTTCGTTTCTGCATCTACGATTCGTACGCCCGATGCCTTGCCCGTTGCATCATCATAGATAATACTATGAGCGATAGAATGCGGTCGCAGCGTCATATTGCCCGTTTTTTCGGCTACGAATAGGGTAGAAGAGTTGCTGCTAAAATACGCTCCATAAGGACAACCTCGCATACAACGGTTTCTATATTGGCATTTTCCACGGTGAGGCGTTTCGTTGTGTTCGAGTTCGCCAGTGATGTGAGCGCAACGCCCAATGGTCAAAATTCGACCATCATCAAATTTTTCTTTTAAAGTATCTCTGACGTGTTCTTCGACGCAGTTCAAATCCATTGGCGGCATAAATTGCCCATCAGGCAACTGCGGCAAACCTTCTTTTTTTCCACTGATACCAATAAAACGCTCCACATAATCGTACCATGGCTCCACATCTTTATATCGAATGGGCCAATCTACGGCAATTCCTTCTTTGGCATTAGCTTCAAAATCCATGGGACTCCAGCGATAGACTTGCCTGCCCCAAATCAATGAACGCCCGCCTTCGTGATAGCCTCGAATCCAGTCAAATCGATTTTTTTCGATGTATGGATGCTCCGAATCTTTTACTAAAAAATGTTTTCTATTTTCATTAACCGCATATCCTGTCCTATCTTGAACCGCATAATGCTCCTCTTTTTCTTTCTTTGGAGTAACGCCGCCATTGGGCCAATCCCATGGCTCTTTACTCATTGTTTTGTAATCCACAACGTGCTTGACGTTGCGCCCACGCTCTAAAACAAGGGTTTTAAGCCCCTTTTTGCACAACTCCATCGCTGCCCAACCGCCCGAAATGCCTGAGCCGATTACAATGGCATCAAAAGTATTTTCTTCCATAAATTCAAATTGGTGATTAGATTTTAGAATAAAAAATAAACAGGATGCAAGATAACGAAATTTTCTTAGTGTAATAATGACAATCTGACGAATAACGTCTTGAAAACATCAAACTACATTGTTTGTAGAATCAAAAAAGCTCAACCCTTTTATTAAAAAGAATTGAGCTATCACGGTTGTTAGCTTATCAATCTAAGCAATATGCCTTTCAAAATAGCTTGCCGACGGTTATAATTATCTTACCCTAGCACGTCGGCACTGCTTTCTCTGGCGTTTTCTTTTTCTTGCCTGGCGTTTTTTTCTTTTCTTGCGTTTAATGATAGGATGGTCTTGTACTTGTTCAAAACTAACCTCTTGCGACAGTTCGAGCGAAGCAGCCGAAACTGCTGGGCTTGCTAGCATCGTTAAGGCAAACACGGCAGTCAAAATAAGCCATTTTAAATTTTTCATAATGATTTTTGTTTAAAAAATGAATTGTAATAATGGTTATATAATCTGACGGTTTTGGAGTAGGAAGGTTTAAATTGAGGTTTTATTTTTTGTAAAAAATGGAAAAGATGGGTAATGTTTTGGATATTTCTACAATAAAGATTCTAATGAATTAGGACGAACAGCAAATATTTCTCTATTTTGTAGATAAAATATTCTCATTCATCTTTTTTTTCAAAAAGTCATGCGACAACTTTATTTATTCGTTGTTACTATAGTTGGATAAGAAATTAATAGCTTTGCTACTATCAAAAATAAAATCAAGAAAATGCAAAAGAATTTAAAAGATATTTTTAAAGATATTCCAGAAACGGACAATAGAAGCGTTCAGTTTTTAATCAATGCGTTGGAGAAAAACAATATTGAAGGATTTGATTATATAGAATACAAGCAAGCGATAGGCGCATTGGCAGCATTAGATATGGACGAAGCGACGGCTTTCAAATCTGCTTATGCTACGGCTACTACGATGGGCTTGACGAGAGATAAATTGATTAAAACAGCGCAATTTTATCTTGAGATTTTACAAAAAGAAAAAACTCAATTTGAGCAAGCCGTAAGACAGCAAGTTCAACGTCAGATAGCAGGTAAAGAGCAACAAGCCAAAAACTACCATAAATCTATTGAGACGAAGCAGACGCAAATTGAGACGATGAAAAAACAAATTCTCGAACATCAGGCAAAAATTGTTAAACTGCAAGAAGAGGTAGAAGAAGCGAAGACTAAGATTAGCGCAACGAAGCAAAATTTTGATAAAACATTCGATTTGATAGAAGGCTCTATACAGTCGGATATTGATAAAATTCAGGTTTATATTAAGTAAGTTGATGAAAATTAAACAAGCCTTTCTTGTTTGATTCCCAATTGCATTACTTTATAGAATAGACGATTTAAATTAAAAAAGAGGAAATTGGAAAACAATAATTTTAAGTCAAAATCTTTTTGGAAACGCCCCGAAGGCGTAACAGGTACTTTATTTTTGGTGGGCATGATAGCTGGCGGTTTGTATTTTGGCGCAGGTGCGTTGGATGTGATATTGGCAGCACTCAAAAGCACGTTAGGTATTGCCGTGACGGCTCTCACACTCGGCACTATTTTATTTTTGGTGTTTGATAAGCGTTCTCGAAATCTGATTGGGTATAGTTATAAAAGTGTAATGCGCTGGATTACGGGGCTTTTTGTGCAGCTTGACCCTATCGCAATTCTCAAAAGCTACTTGGATGATATGAAGAAAAACTTGCGCAACATGAGCAAGCAAATCGGAGCATTGAAAGGGCAAATGAGAAGACTGCGCACTATGATTGACCAAAATCAGCGTGATATTGCGAATAATATGCGTCAGGCGCAACGTGCTAAAAAAGATGAAAATCAGGCGCAAATTATGCTGAAAGTCCGTAAAGCTGGACGACTCAAAGAGTCGAACATGAAGCTAGAGGATTTGTATAAGCGGATGGAAGTTTTGTATCGGGTTTTGACTAAAATGTACCAAAATTCTGAGATTTTATACGAAGATACCAAAGACCAAATCAAGGTAAAGGAGCAAGAACGT
>CALOED010000251.1:0-19116 GCA_942492005.1 uncultured Saprospiraceae bacterium | reverse complement strand
TAAAGTCTTTTGGTGAGGTTAGGCAACAGGCAACAGGCAATAGTTTTACCCAACAATAACTTCGGTTATTTCTGCAAATTGCAACCAGAAACACTAGATTTTTAGACAAAAATAGCCATTTTCTGCCACTTTTTCCGTTGAAGATTAGAGGCAAACCCTTGATATATATAGTTTTTATAATTATGACTTTGTGAGAGAAAATCAGACAAATTTTATGTTGGTGGAATTGAGGTAAACCTTCTTCAGATCTTTATCCTAGACATAATTAATTATAGAAATAAAGAATAATCAACAAGTTCATACACTTTTTTTGTTAAAAATAAAGTCAGAAATCATTACTCTCCCTGCTCCCAGCTAAAAAAACAGAGTGAATTATGGGATACAGAATCAACACCCTACGCTTAGGGTAAAGGCTTTTTCAGAAAAAGCAGAAAAAAGAGTCAGAAATATTTTCAATATTTTTTCTTTTGCCTACGGCGAGCTAATAAACTCAAACTTCCTAAAGCGAGAACACCTGAAGTTGTTCTAGGCTCGGCTGTTGAAACAGTACCAGGAGTTAATGTCGCAAACTGTAAAGCTACATCAATAGCACTTACTCCAGCGCTGTCAAGCATCAGAGAAATTTCGTCAACTTCCGAGAAGTTAAAACCAACATCAAACACAAAATCATTAGGATCCTCAAAGGACCAGTCTTCTACTCGATTATCCAACCCCACGCCCAACATATAATTGAATAATGCTTTTTTCAAACCATCTGAATACAAGTCGTGATTTGCGCCTGTCGGGTCTTCGTGTATTAAATCATTATTGGCAAAAAGCCCTTCTTCTGGTCCAATTTTTACAACATTATACCTTTCTGGAAATTTGCCCACAGGCGAATGCACCGTCATAGCGAACCGATGCCAAAATGCCGATTGAATGCAATTATGCTCAAATAATTGTCGCACAATTTCCAAAGAATCTATAGTTTCCATTTCCGTTTGAGTCGGAAAACCATACATCAAATAAGCATGAACCATAATTCCTGCATCCGAAAATCCTCTCGTCACTCGGGCAACTTGCGCTATATCAACTCCCTTTTCCATCAATTCCAACAATCTATCCGAAGCTACTTCCAAACCGCCTGACACCGCAATACAGCCCGAAGCTGCCAACAATCGGCAAAGGTCTGGCGTAAATGTTTTTTCAAATCGAATATTGGCCCACCACGAAACCGAAACCTTTCGCCTAAGCAACTCCAAAGCCAAATCTCGCAACGACAACGGCGGCGCAGCTTCATCCACAAAATGAAAACCCGTTTCGCCCGTTTGCGCTATGATAGCCACCATTCTATCCACCAAAAGCGCAGCAGGTGCTTTGTCAAATCGGCTGATATAATCCAAAGTCACATCGCAAAACGAGCAACGCTTCCAGTAGCAGCCATGCGCTACGGTGAGTTTATTCCAACGCCCATCGCTCCAGAGTCGGTGCATCGGGTTCGTCATTTCTATTACCGAAAGATATTTTCCTAATGGCAAATCGGAATAATCGGGCGTGCCAATTTCAGTGTGTGGAATGTCGCCGTCTTGATTGTTATTTCTAAAAACGACTTGATTGTTTTCTAATGTAAATACCCGTTGTAGGTCTTCGAGGCTTCGTTTATTTTCCACATAATCAAGTATTTTCAGCATTGGATTTTCACCATCGTCCAACGTGATAAAATCCACATATTTGAATACTCGTGTTTCTTTCAGGCTGCGCAATTCTGTATTTGGATAGCCGCCGCCGAGCAAGATTTTTATATTCGGATAATGTTGCTTGATGTATTGACCGCACTTCAACGCACCGTACAGATTGCCCGGAAACGGCACAGAAAAACCAACGACATCGGGCTTTGCGGTTTGCAGTTGTCGTTCCAATATTTCTAATAAAAACGTGTCAATCAAATGATTTTCAGCTTGCAAGGCATTTTCCAAAGGGGCGAAAGAAGTTGCCGAAAGCCCCAAACGCTCCGCATATCTCGAAAAACCAAAGTCTGGCGTAATCGTCTCTATGATTAAATCGCCCAAATCTTCGAGATACATTGTCGCCAAATGCCTCGCTTTGTCTTGGATTCCCATTGTACCAAAGGCATATTCCAAATCATCCAATTGGTCGAAGCGAGCAGCTTGCGGCAAAAAATTATCGTGGCAAATTCGATGTGCTAATGTTGCATCTTGATGTTGTAAAAAACGAATAACAGCATCTATCGTATTGATATAATCTTGCTGCAATGCCAACATGCGACGACTATTGGCAGAAAACTCATCCGTGTTTTGCTGCTCAATTTTATCAAATAAACGTTGTAGCCCTTTTTTGGAAAAGATTTCAATAATCAATTCTATTCCCAAATCGCCTTGCGCTACGTCATAGCCTCGCCCCGTCAGGAATCCTTTGAGGTAAGCAGTAGCCGGATACGGCGTATTGATTTGCGTTAAAGGCGGTGTTAAGAGTAGAATTTTCATAACTGCAAAAGTAAACAAAGTATTAGTTTTGAGGTTTACAAAATAATTACTGTTCTGGATTTTTATTTTAAAGCACCTTTTTATTTTTTAAAACCAAAACTATGACAACCTTAGAAGTAGGACAAGCAGCACCGTATTTTAGTGGCTTAGATGAAAATGGAAAAAGACGACGCTTGACGCAATATAAAGGCAAAAAACTGGTACTGTTCTTTTATCCTAAAGACAATACGCCAACTTGCACCGTAGAAGTTTGCAACCTTCGAGATAACTATAAAACACTCAAAAAAGCGGGGTATCGCTTGCTAGGCGTAAGTGCGGATTCTCAAAAAAGGCATCAAAATTTTATTGCTAAATACGACTTGCCATTTCCATTAATAGCCGATACGGATATGAAAATCATCAATGATTATAAAGTATATGGCGAAAAAATGATGTTTGGAAAACTCGGAATGGGAATTTATCGAACGACTTTCGTGATTGATGAAAATGGAATAATAGAACGCATTTTCACGAAAGTACTTTCAAAAGAACACGCAGCGCAGATTTTGGAAGCTGATGCTGTTTAGTTTTATGAAACTTTCACTATTCTTCTTACCCGAATCGAATATTTTTTCTCAAATTTTTCGAGATGCCTCGCTGTTTTCAGCACTAGACGAAATTGCATTTTTCCACAAAAATGTGGAAATGTGAAAAATTTTGTGGAAAAGTACGCCAAATAGTGATATTTACTATTTACAGCAGCCTAATTTATAAAAATAAAACATATTAAATTTTTATTAATCTGTAAAAAATAAGGAGATTTTTTGAACAAATATTAACCGACGGACTAAGTAATTTTTAGTAAAAGCGACCACCAAATTCTAGAATGTGGAAAAAAAAATTGAACCGTTTAAGTTAGAAAATTTTTAAGCGTTGGTATTACAGACTTTTAGGACTAAAGTAGTGACAGCGAAGTGGAAAAGTTTTTAGTTATCCACATATTTACACACATTTTGCACTATTTTGTGGAGAAGTTCACTTTTTTGGTAAGTTTATCAAAATAGTTATACTTTTATTTTAATAACATACAATTACCAAAATAGCGATTCTTAGTGAATTGAAATACCAGCAATCTATGTTTCAGTATTTAAAAAAACGCCCTTTTGCTCAAGTAGGCTTACTTGCTGCGCCATTGCTAGTCTGTATATTTTTATTAGGAAAATATTCCGTGACTTACGATGAAGGCATAAAAAACTGCCCGTCGCAAGTGCTTCAAAAATACAATCAACCCATTATTGCATTTGAGTTTGCACAATCGCCACAAGACATTCAATCGGTAATAGGCTGTTTCAATGCAGCACAAATCAATCAAATAGATTTAGCGAATCGGATAGACTTTGGTTTTATGTTTTTCTATTCTTTGTTTCTCCTCTTATTTTTTAGAGTGGCGCACCAACAATTGCGCTCAAAATGGCTGCTGATAGCCATGATATTGCCTTTTCTGACCTTCTTCGGAGATTGGATAGAAAATATTCAACTGTTTGAACTCACCGAAATTTTTAGAAGCGAAGGCAGCACCAACGCTATGGACACCTCTTTGCAATGGTTGCAAGTAGCTACTTGGACCAAATGGCTCGCACTAGCCCTTGCTATCGGGATGATGGGCCTTGTCTATTTGCAGTACAATCGAATTTCTAAAATCATTGGAATAATCTGCTTTTTACCTATCATCATGGCCTTATTCGCTTACAATCATAGCCCCGTGGCCATCAATCAATTTGTGGCTTCTATATTTCTCTCCTTCTTTGTAGCAATAGTTTGGAGTTGGTTTGTACCTGTTCGGGCAAAAGAGTAAACATACTTACTTTGGTTTTTCAAAATGAATTAAATCAAGCACGCTACCTTCCTTTTTCGTATTTTTGTATAAATTAATTAAAAAGGAGCAACATGATAAATCAACGACCAGTAACTGACTGGCTACCAATAACGAAGAAGGAAGTAGAGATGAGAGGCTGGGAAGAATTGGATGTCATTCTCATTTCGGGTGATGCCTATGTGGATCATCCCGCTTTTGGAACGGCGGTCATTGGGCGTATTTTTGAAAGTGAAGGTTTGAAAGTAGGCATTGTGCCACAACCGAACTGGCAAGATGATTTGCGAGACTTTAAGAAGTTCGGCAAGCCCAAATTATTTTTTGGCGTAACGTCGGGCTGCATGGACACCATGGTTAATCACTACACCGCTTCTCGTCGCAAACGCTCTACCGATGCTTACACACCGGGCGGCAAAGCTGGTTTTAGACCAGATTATGCCGTGAATGTTTATACCAAAATTCTAAAAGAGCTTTATCCTGACGTGCCTGTACTAATAGGCGGTATCGAAGCCTCTTTGCGTAGAGTAACGCATTACGACTATTGGGAAAACAAACTATTTCCGAGTATTTTGAAGTCGAGTGGCGCAGATATGCTCGTATATGGCATGGGCGAAATGCCTTTGCGTGAAATCATCCGATTGGTCAAGCGAGGCGTTCCGTTTTCGTCGCTGACTACGATTCCCCAAACGGCAGTTTTTCGCCACAAATTAAAGGAATTGCCAAAAAATAAAAACTGGGAAGACGTAGAATTCAATTCGCACGAAAAATGCTTGCGAGATAAACGAGTTTTTGCAGCTAATTTTAAAATCATAGAACAAGAGTCCAATAAAGTAAAGGCAAGTCGCATTATTCAACGAGTAGGAGGCGACAACCTGATCGTAAATCCGCCCTATCCGCCCATGACGGAAAACCAGATCGATACCTCCTTAGATCTGCCATACACGCGGATGCCTCATCCAAAATATAAAAAACGGGGTTCGATTCCAGCTTACGAAATGATTCGCTTTTCGGTCAATATGCACCGAGGATGTTTTGGCGGATGTAGTTTCTGTACGATTTCGGCGCATCAAGGCAAGTTTATCGCGAGCCGTTCGGAAGAGTCCATTTTGAAAGAAGTGGATATTGTCACCAAAATGCCCGATTTTAAGGGATATATCAGTGATTTAGGCGGCCCTTCGGCCAATATGTACAACATGAAAGGCAAGGTCCAAGCCATCTGTGACAGTTGCGTGAGTCCTTCCTGTATTCATCCTGTGATTTGTAGCAATTTGGATACGAGTCATAAACCCATGACTGAAATTTACAAAAAGGTAGATGCACATCCCGAAGTCAAAAAAGCATTTGTGGGCAGTGGTATCCGATATGATTTATTAGTGAAATAGTTACAACAAAAACGACGACGGCAGCCTGGATGAATATATGGAACAAGTCGTGACCTGTCACATCAGCGGACGATTGAAAGTTGCGCCCGAACATACTTCCGACGATACGCTCAAAGTCATGCGAAAACCTTCTTTTAAGCATTTTCATGAGTTTAAGAAAAAGTACGAAGAGGTAAACAAAAAGCACGGCTTGAATCAACCGCTAATCCCATATTTTATCTCCAGCCATCCGGGTTCAAAAATGGAAGATATGGCGAATCTTGCTGCCGAAACCAAAGATATGGGTTTCAAACTGGAGCAAGTGCAAGATTTTACGCCTACTCCGATGACCGTCGCTACAATTATTTACTACACAGGCTTGCATCCCTACACGCTCAAACCCGTTTATACTGCCAAATCTAAAAAGGATAAACAAAATCAACATCTATTTTTCTTTTGGCACAAGCGAGAAAATCAGCAAGTTATCCGTGAGAAACTCTCTAGCATCGGGCGAGAAGATTTGATAGAAAAACTAATAGGCGATAGAAAACAGGAAATGAAAAAAAGTCTAGGAAAGGAGCGAATAAAAGAAAATTTTAAAAATAAAAAAAGCCGAGTGGGCAAACGGAAACGGAAATAAAAATGATACTCAGGTAGAAAATGACGGTTGAATAATGGAACTTTAACGAATATTAGATACGTTATAAAAAATAACCTGCAAAAAATTGAAAGAATGGCAAAAAGATTTTATTTTTGCCTCGCTTTAATAAAGATGGTCCCGTAGCTCAGCTGGATAGAGCATCTCACTTCTAATGAGACGGTCACAGGTTCGAATCCTGTCGGGATCACTTCTAAAATTCAAAAACCGCTTTACATTCATTTGTAGAGCGGTTTTTTTATTAGTATTTCTTGTCCGCAACCCAAACCTCCATTACTTCATCTACCTCCGCCACCAATCGAGCGGTCTCCGATAGTGCCACAACGATTTTGCATTATCAAAAAATCATCAAAACTCAATTCTTTTTCATTTTATTTCTTTTATGTGAAGCTATTTCAGTTCAATCGCAAATCAATAAAAACACAAAATCTGTTGTTATAGCCTTTTCGGTAAGAAAAGCCTACAACAACAGATTTTCATATAACTTTTTGTGCCAATTTTAGACAACTAAAACCACGCTAATAGCTACATCACAGGTTTTTTATTGATGGCACTTCTACCAAAATCTAGTAAATCTATGGCGGATGCACCTCCATAGTGCGTCAAAAGTACTTTACCCGTATTGTCGATATAGACCAATGTAGGATATTCTCTTACATTATATTGCTTCGCCAACTCTACGTAGTCAAAGTCTATGGCATCTACTTTAAAGTTAATAAAGTTTTTATTATAAAATTGATAAACGCTTTTATCGGTGAATGCCATGTCGTCCATGACTTTGCACGGAGCGCAATTGTCAATATAGAAATCAATAAAAACGATTTTATTTTCAGCGGTGGCTTTTGCCAATACATCATCGAGCGTTTTTTTGCCTTTAATAAAAGAGACTGACTTTTTTTGTCCTCCCGATGATTGCGTTTGAGTAGCCGTGCAGCTTGCTAAAAAGATAGCTACTACGGATAGAAACAATCCAATGTCGCCCATAATTGATATGGTGTTGCTCAAAAATACTTCTCTATTGATAGAAATCAAACACTTTGCCAGTTTGAAAAGTAGAGAATGCCCTAGAATAACGAGCCTTGCGTGCCAATCGTATTTTTTTGCTCCAATTTAATCAAAAAATCCTTGCGTTCTACGCCCCAAGCGAAGCCCGTCAGTTTGCCATTTTTGCCCATCACCCGATGGCAAGGCACAATGATAGCGATAGGGTTTTGCCCGACGGCTCTTCCTATTGCCCGAGCTGCCTTATAATCCTTGCCTACAAGGTGAGCAACGTCCGAGTAGGTTTTGTGTTGTCCGTAAGGTATATCGAGTAGCGTAGTCCATACTTCTTGCTCGAAATCTGTCCCTTTTCGGAAGGCAATAGGCACGTCAAAGGTTGTTCGATTGCCTTCAAAATACTCTTGCAGTTGAGTAGCCGCATGGCGTTGGGCGGCAGAAATATCTGCAATATCTGTAATATCCGTAGGCGTATCGGCAATATTCAATTCGCAAAGTTTATCTTCATCGAATACAAATTCTAATATGCCAAAGGGCGATTTTCTATATATTTTTTGCATCCTGTGTTGGTTTTGGTATAGCCAAAAATAGAAAAACCTTGCACTTCATGGAAGTACAAGGTTTTTCTATTTTATTAGTTTCAGCTAACTGTTGCTACTATTGAACGCCTAACTTTTTCAAAGTTTCGATATCCAAACGACCTTGTGGCAAGTTGTTAGCTTTTTGGAACTTAACTAAAGCAGCTTTAGTTTGAGAACCTAAAATACCATCAATTGGACCTGGATCGTAACCAGCATCTTTCAATGCACGTTGGATTTGACGAATAGTATAGTCAGTAGTATTTACTGGGCAAAGAACTTCTTTCCACTCAGAAAAACCACCTTTCTTAACTAATTTACGCTTAGTAACAGTTTTGTATTCAGCAGGAATTTCGATAACACGAGTGTTAGCAGGATTCTTAACTGCTTTCTTAGTAACTGTTTTGTATTCTGCAGGAATGTCAATTACGCGAGTACGAGCTGGCTCTTTAACTACTCTCTTAGTAACTGTTTTGTATTCAGCAGGAATATCAATTGTTTTGGTAGTAGCAGGAGAACCAACTACTCTCTTAGTAACAGTCTGATATTCAGCAGGAACAACTACTTCTTTAGTAGTAGCAGGTGTTTTCAAAACAGTCTTAGTGATAGTTTCGTAACGAGCAGGTACTTCTACCAAACACCAAACTTGACAGTCGTTAGGGTCAGCAGATAAACAGTTTCTGTCAGCTTTACGCTTAACCCACTTAGTAGTAGCAGGAGAAACTTCGATAGTTTCTGTAACTGTTTCGTATTCTGCAGGAACAGTGATAAGTTTTTTAGATTCTGCTTTAGCTAAAACAGATTCAGTTGCAGTAGAGTATTCTGCTGGTACAACTTCAATCTTAGTAGAAGGAGCTTTCACCATCAAACGCTCAGTAACTGTTTCAAATTCAGCAGGAATTACTTCGATACGAGTAGATGCAGCTTTGTCCAAAACTTGTTCTGTAACAGTTTCGAATTCAGCAGGAATTACTTCGATGCGAGTAGATGCTTCTTTAACTAGTCTTTGTTCTGTAACTGTAGTCCATTCATCTGGAATCAAACACTTAGCATAACATTTACCTGGCTCACCGTCTGGTGGAACCTCACCGCCGCCTGGCTGTGCAACTGCAGCAATTGAGAACAACATAGCTGCTAGGAATAGGATGTTAAATCTTTTCATAATAATACCATTGGTTTTGATTAAAAAAAATTTGTGGAAGTTTTTACAAAAATATGTAAAATCTTATTTATAAAAAAATATTTTTATACAAATTAAAAAAAATACAATATGACAAAGGTAAAAAAAGTTTTTTGAGTTCAAAGTATTTATCTTATTTTTTTACCTGTCACAAGTTTTTTATTTATTGAATAGTTCTTATTCTGATTATTGGATGTGATAGCTTTTCTTAAATTAATTTTTTTTTAAAACTAAAACTTACTCATTTATAAGTTGCTAACACTATTTTTCTATTCAATTATTTTATTTTCTGTATTAACCTTTTGGATAACATATAAAATATTTCTTGAGTACTTTGGAGTCCACTATATGGTCGAGTGCTTTATCAAATCCTTCAATACTGCCATCTTTCTTTAGGATTTTAATTTCATCTTTTTTGGTAGAATAGGCACTGTTGCTCTCCGAGCCTTGAATAATTAACCAGTCTAAATCTGTTTGGGGAATATAATTTAATTTTAACCGTAAGTTAAGACGAATTTCGTCAATATGGTCACTTTTAAAGGAATTATTTTGTATTTCTATTTTAAATAAATGCCGATTAACTAAGCAATCTGCATAATAAGCCAATATTTTATCTTTATGATTTTGTAAAGACTTTAGGGCATAAGCTACGTCTATATCGTCTATTAGGGCAAACTTATCTAAGCATTCTTTTCGCCTGCTTTCAAAATCTGTCACATTGATTGTGTTTTCTAAGAAAAAATTCAATGATTTAGACAAATATAAAACATTTTTCGTATTATAAAAATATTTAATACGTTTAAATATTTGAATCAACATTTGCTCCGCACTCAATACCGTCTTATGCAGATAAACCTGCCAATACATGATTTTACGAGCGATTAGGAACTTTTCGATAGAATAAATTCCTTTTTCCTCAACCACTATTTCATCATTTCTAACATTTAACATTTTAATTATCCTATCATAGCCAATTACGCCCTCCGAGACTCCAGTAAAGTAACTATCTCGGTTCAGATAATCCATTCTGTCCATATCTAGCTGACTTGAGACCAATTGATGCAAGAAATTTCTAGGATATTCGCCTTTGAAAATTTGAATAGCCAGCGAAAGTTCTCCATTTAGCTCTTCATTCAACTGTTCCATAAAAAGCAGCGAGAGTTTTTCGTGATGCACATTGACAATAGAATGCTCCAACGCATGAGAAAAAGGCCCATGTCCAATGTCATGCAGAAGTATCGCTATCGTTACCGCTTTGGCTTCTTCTTCCGAAATTTCAACACCTTTATATATAAGATTTCGAATAGCTTTTTGCATCAAGTGCATCGCCCCGAGCGCATGATGAAATCGAGTATGCAATGCTCCCGGATACACGTAGTGTGTCAGCCCTACTTGTTTTATTCTTCTCAATCGCTGAAAATAGCGATGCTCCATAATATCGAAGATAATCTCGTAAGGAATGGATATAAATCCATAAACGGGGTCATTGATAATCTTTTTCTTATTCATAAACTAAAGTATCATGTAGAAATAGCCTCAGTAATGGCTGCCGTATAACAAAGAATTTCTATTAAAGTTACAACAAATCATCCAGATTCACGCTATCCACTAAATTCGGAACCGTTACTTTCAAATTCGGGTTGCGTTCCATTTCTCGCTGAATGGCAAACATCGCCCCTTTATTTCTAGCCCATGAGCGGCGAGCGATACCATTATTTACATCCCAAAACAGCATAGACTCCAAACGGCGAGCCGCATCTGCCGAGCCATCTAGCATCATTCCGAAGCCGCCATTCATCACTTCGCCCCAACCTACGCCACCGCCATTGTGAATAGAAATCCAGGTTGCGCCTCGAAAACCATCTCCTATCACGTTATGAATAGCCATATCTGCCGTAAACATGGAACCGTCTTTGATATTAGACGTTTCTCGATATGGCGAATCCGTTCCCGAAACATCGTGATGGTCACGGCCTAAAACCACTGGCGCAGAGATTTTTCCAGATTTAATTGCATCATTAAAGGCTTGTGCTATCCTGATACGCCCTTCGCTGTCGGCATACAAAATTCGAGCTTGCGAACCAACGACCAATTGATTTTCTTCTGCCGTTTTTATCCAATGCAAATTATCAGCTAATTGCAGTTTTATTTCTTCGGGTGCATTTTTCAATAATTCTTCCAACACTTCGGCAGCAATTTCGTCCGTCGTCTTCAAATCTTTTGGGTCGCCAGAGGTGCAAACCCAGCGAAAAGGCCCAAAACCATAATCAAAACACATCGGTCCATGATGTCTTCCACATACGACGGATATTTAAAACTGCCATCAGGTTTTAGAATATCTGCCTGTGCTTCGTCTCGTGCTGCTTTCATAAAAGCATTTCCATAATCAAAAAAGTACATTCCTCGCTCGACCATAGCATTCACGGCCTCCACATGACGGCGCAAAGTCACTTGAATTTGATGCTTAAACTCATCCGGGTTTTCAGCAATCATGCGTTCGCCTTCCTCAAATGATAGCCCCGCAGGGTAGTAGCCGCCCGAATACGGATTGTGCAGAGAGGTTTGGTCAGAACCCAAATCTACCTCAATATTTTCAGCCACTAGCTTTTCCCACAAATCCACAATATTGCCTTGGTAAGCTATCGAAACTACTTCTTTCTTCGCCTGCGCTACTCGAATGCGAGCAATCAATTCATCTAAGTCCGAAAAAAGCTCGTCCACCCAGCCTTGAGCGTGTCTTTTTTGAGCAGCAGCAGGATTGATTTCGGCTACTATGCCTATTGCGCCAGCTATCACTGCCGCCTTTGCTTGCGCTCCCGACATTCCGCCCAATCCTGAAGTCACGAATAATTTTCCGCTCAATCCGTCGCCTTTCATTCGTCCTGCGTTCAAAACCGTGATAGTAGTGCCATGCACGATTCCTTGCGGCCCGATATACATATAAGAACCTGCCGTCATTTGCCCGTATTGGGTTACGCCTAGCGCATTGAAGCGATTCCAATCGTCTTGCGAAGAGTAATTCGGAATCATCATACCATTCGTGACCACTACTCTAGGCGCATCTTTGTGGGCAGGAAACAAACCCATCGGATGCCCAGAGTACATGACAAGTGTTTGCGTTTCGGTCATTTCAGACAAATATTGCATCGTGAGTAGGTATTGCGCCCAGTTCTGAAATACCGCACCATTGCCACCATAAGTTATCAATTCGTGCGGATGTTGCGCCACCGCATGGTCTAAATTATTTTGAATCATCAGCATGATAGCTGCGGCTTGAGGCGTGCGAGCAGGATAATAATGAATGGGGTAGGCTTTGATTTCGTAATCGGGGCGAAACCGATACATATATATACGTCCAAAATCTTCTAGCTCTTTTGCAAATTCTGGTGCAAGCGTGGCATGGTGTTTTTTATCAAAATAGCGAAGCGCATTTTCAAGAGCTAGTTTTTTTTCGGCTTTGGTTAGAATTTTTGCTCGATTCGGGGCGTGGCTGATATTGGTATCATAAGGCTTAGCGGCCGGTAATTCGTTGGGAATGCCTTGTCGGATAGCGTTTTGAAATGATTGAATATTCATAACTTAGTTGTATATTTTGTAATATAAATTTCTTAAAAAAAACTCTTGGGGATTATCTTTTTTTAAAAGACAAAACTACAAAAAGCCTTTGGTCAGAAAAATGATAAGCGTTTCTATTTTTTTGGGTCAGAAAAATAACCTTGATTAGTGTTGCTCTTTTTAGTCTTATTTATAAGTTAAAGAACTACCTAGCAGTTAGGTTGTTGAGTTGATGTTTTTATTTGTTTCTTTGTATAAAAATCAGAAAATGCAAAAGTTAAAAATAGTATATGTTTATGATGCGCATTGCTCATGGTGTTATGCGTTTAGTGCGGAGATGAAAAAATTTCATGCGAAATATAAGGATGAATTAGATTTTGAGGTGATTAGTGGAGGAATGGTAATAGGCGAACAAGTAGGGGTGATGAAAAGGATTGCTCCAGAAGCATTGCTGAATGCTTATGCTCGAATTACTGAAATGACGGGGTTGGAGTTTGGCGAAGGGCATTTGGATAAAGTGCGACAGGCTAAATTGTACGCTAACTCTGAAATTCCAGCGGTTGCTTTGTCTATTTTGAAAGAAGAGCAACCTGAAAATGCGGTAAATTATGCACACGCACTTCAACATCAGTTGTTTATAGAAGCTAAAGAGGTGAATGACAGTGAGATGTATCGAAAGTTAGCAGAGGATTTTGATATAGATGGAGATGATTTTTTAGCTAAAATGAGTGATGAAAAATATCAAGAAGCGGCGAGATATGATTTTGCATTGAGCCGACAATTACAAGTGACGGGTTATCCGCAAGTATTGGTACAGACGGACGAAACTCACTTCTATTTAGTGGCGAAAGGTTACACTAGGAGTGATGTATTGGAAAGTAGAGTGCAGCAAATAATGGCTCAATAAAGAATTTAGGGCAGCGAACAACTATTGCTGCCCTAATTTGCGTTTCAAACGCTAAACTACCTACTTTTGGGTAGAATAAATGTATGGATAAATGAAACATCTACTACTATTCATTTTTATCATCGTGCTATCTGCTTGCGGTAGCAGCGATTCCGAAACCAATTCCGACTTGGCAGGAATTGATTCTTCTATTATTAAAAATCCTTTGACACTTGATGATTTATCGGAAGATAAGGCGTTTGTGAAGCTATTGGAAGGCACGATTGGCAACTTGGCAGTAGAGATGCAAATTGTAATAGCGGCAGACTCTAGCGTTCGGGGTAGTTATTTTTATAAAAAATACAATACGCTTTTGCCGTTTAAGGGCAAAATTTCGGGAGATGGGCGTATGCTGCTTGCCGTTTATGATATTACTACGGATATTGTAGAGTATTTCAAAGGGCGAATTTCGGATGAATGGGCATTTCAGGGCAAGTGGTTTAAGGTAGAAAAAAATTCTAAGCGGTTGGATTTTTCGATGAGTTTGAAAGAAAAAATAACCGACAAGGTTTCAAAATCGTTGGAAGGTACTTATGAGTTGGACACGATTGGCATGGAGAAAAAAATGACGATTCGGAAGGCAAAAAATGGAAAATTCCAATTTCAAATTTCTTTGGTTTCTTCCTGTTCGGGCGTGATAGAAGGAGATTGGGCGTATTTTCAGAATGATTCTACTGCCAATTTTTATGGAGAGGAGGGCTGCTATGTGCATTTTGAATTAAGAAAAGACTACATTAATATCAAGGAAACGGACTGCTTGTATTATAGAGGTATGCAGTGCGGATTTGATGGAAATTACCGAAAAACGAGCAATCGAATAGATTGGATAGATGATTTTTATGAAGCTGACGATGTGGATAGCTTGTTGGATTTATAAAAAGGGCTAGAATGAAGAACGGCAATCAGAAAATTTTCTGATTGCCGTAAACAGGTTTTGTTTTTAGCTATTGTAAATATATGAAAATAAATATTATATATACAAATCAATATTTGTTTGTGACAGTTTTATGATAAAAAAAATTAGTTATTCAAATCCCAATCGTATTCATTATAGCTAATTTTGGTTTTGCTAGTGATGTTTTCTGCTGAATATTTATTAATAAAATCATTCACATCTCCAAAGTCGGCTTTGTACCAATCAAATATTTTGGAAAGTTTGGCAGACTTCTTCGAGATGCTATTATTAGCATCATCGTTGATAAAATTCTTCGTCATGCGGTTGAGGTCAGCTTCGAGGGTGTTGGCTTCCCATGCTTCATTCATCAGCGGCGGACATGATTTTGCCGCACAGTTGATGGCAAAATGAATGCGAGGTTCTTTGAATTTTCCAATCAAAATATCTTTTTCAATATCGTCCAACGAATATTTTTTGCCACCAATATTGATACGTTTCACATACCATGTTTTACCGTTATCGAGTTTCAAAATGCTCGAAATTGGATAATTATCCACAATTAAATCTACGGTGTAGGCATTATAGGCATTTATCCAATATGCCATTTCTTTGTTACGAGGCCAGTTAGACTGTGGCGGATTAGCTTCCAAAATATCTAAATATTCTCTGAGTGTACTTCGTTGGCCTTTGATACCTGCATAATTGACCTTACCGCTAGAGGTGACGTATTTTTTGAGCAATCCATTCCATATACTATGAGAAAGTGCGGGTTTGGCGGGCTTATCATTTTGAGGTGCTTCTACTTTGGGCTGCTCATCTGCCTTGTCGTTTTTGGGTGCTGGCTTAGGTTCGGGCTTAGGCTCAGGCTTCGATTCTTCTGCTATCGGTTCGTCGCTTTTAGTTGGCTGATTGTTGGATATATTGTTGGCAGGCTTCGAGGGTTGCTTCGTTTTTTTGGTCGGTTGGCTTGCTGGTTTTGAAGATGTTGGCTTTTTATCTTCGCTAGGGGCTGCGTCGGGTGCTTTTTCGGCATCTAGGGCAGGAGCTTCAGAGGCAGGAAGTGACGACGTTGTGTCCCCTTCTAGGTTGGAGTTTTCGGAAGTGACATTCTCCGTCAAAGGCTGTTCGCCGGTCTGTTTTTCTTGCTTTTGTTGGCAGGCTTGTAAAGCTACTAAAAGGGTTAAAATAGCCGTCCATTGAAATAATTTGTTCATAAATTTGTTATATTTTTATGTGTGTGATGATTTGTTTCTACATCATTAAAACAATAAAATAACGTTTGATGTTTAGAATTAATTGATTTTCAATATAATTAGGTCTTTTTTCAGTATATTATTAACATTTTTTATAAAATATAATCATTTAGTAATCAAATATTTCTATCTATCAGATTAAATCCTATTACCTTTGCCTCTCATTTATCGGACAGTAAGATAGTTCTTTGTAATCATCACTTCAAGTCTCTTTTATAGGTTTGTATATTGATATAAGGATTGTCTAACCACTTATTAATTTTAATATCATTTTTATGAATAAGACAACTCGCACTATTATCGTTGTAGCTATTTTGAGCTTGCTTACGGTGAGTTTAATCTATCAAGAGTATAAAGTAAGTACGCAAGAGCAAGAAACTTACGACTATCGAGATTCTTTGAGAGAAGAGCAAGATTTTAGTAATACACTCCAAAAAAGAGTGAATAAACTAACGGAGCGCAACGCTGAACTAGAACTGGAAAACGGCAAGTTGATTCGCCAAAACAGGGTATTGCGAGACAGCGTGAAGTCGCTTAATCAGCGAGTACGGGTATTGAGTAAGCAGTTGCAAGACCAAATGGCGGTAGTGGCTGCGAATGAGGCTAGAATGTTGCAGCTTCGTGGAGCATCGGATGAACTGGTGAATAAGGTAGCCTCGATGCAGCAAGACAAAGGTGCTGACCGAAAATTGATTAAAGAGCTAGATGATAAACGGGCTGAACTGGATAAGCAGGTCGGAAAGTTTTTTATGGAGAACGACTCGCTAGAGCGAAAGGCTTTGGAAAATACCAAAAAATTGGCTGATTTGACTAAAGACTACGATGAAAAAGAACAAATCTTACAAATTGTAGAAAATGTAAAAGTGGATTTTGATGCAATAGAGGCTAAAAAAGATAATAATAAAAAAGCAAAAAGGCTTCGTCATTGGAAATATACATTGATTAACATCAAGTTGAATGCGCCTAGTATTGAGGCATTGAGGGGCGAACAGTTTATTGTAAAAATAATAGATAAGGACAAAGGAAAAGTAGTGCCGCCCAGAGAAGTATCGGGCAAAAATGATACGCAAGGCGAAACCTTCATCTTTAATGGCAATCCTGTGCCGCCTATTCGATATAGCAATTACCAAGAAAAGGAAAGTAAAAACTATATGGTACAGGTATTTTATGTAAAAAATGGCAAAGAATTTCCTTTAAATTTGGGGGCAAAAGATATTGATTTCTAAAAAAGAGGCGCGAAATAATTACTAATTTCAAAATAGTCGTACTCATTACTAACTTTGCATTAGTAATTTTTGTTCTTTTGTAATATAGTTCTTTTTACTTGTAACATTCTAATAATCAATACAATTCTTTTTTTAAAAATAAATGATATGATGAAAAAAATTACCTTTCTATTAGTCTTTTTATTGCTCGGTACATTTACCTATGCTCAAAACTTTACGTTCTTTTTTGATTCTGATACCATTCAGCAAAATACTTCTATTGGTACACATATCGACTTCAAAGGTCATGTAGTAAATAACACAACTGCTAATTCTGACTCTAAATGGGAGATTCTGAATGTAAATTTCCCTGCTAGCTCATGGCAATTTTATGTGTGCGATGACAATCTTTGTTATGCTCCGATGGTAGCATCTAAGGTACAAAATGTACGTGCTGGCGATACTAGCCTTGTAAAAGTAACAATGATAGCTGGCACAAGCGGCATAGGAACTTTGACGGCAAGAGTATCGGAAGTGGCTAACCCTAACGTAACACAGGAATATACATTGATGTTGGATGCGACTGTGGCTACTCACGAATTGGCAAGTGTAGTTGTATTTTCTCAAAATGCGCCCAACCCATTCAATGATTTTACGATTGTAAAATATGACTTGAAAGGCAACGACGGACGTATTTTGGTGACAGATGCAGCAGGTCGTCAGGTGAATGAGTATTTATTGAACGCATCGCAAGGTGAAGTAGAAATTGGTAGCAATTTGCAGAGCGGATTGTACTTTTACTCATTGATGGTAGATGGTAGAGTAGTAACTACGAAGCGTTTGCAGAAAATGTAAATAATGCTTCTCGGTTTGCTTATAAAGGCAAAAAGCGTGTAGAATTGCTTCTACACGCTTTTTTTATACCTTTTTTAAGAAAAATGTATTATTACTTTGGGTTTGAAAGTTTCAAATAATTTTCAATAGCCGTAGTCATTGAAAAAGTTTCCTTCGTTGGTGCTTGCACATTCAAACTCAATCCTCTTTCTTCTACGGCATCGCAAGTGCTTTGACCATAGGCAGCAATACGAGTAGCGTTTTGCTTGAAATCAGGGAAGTTTTCGAAAAGCGATTGGATGCTGAACGGACTGAAAAAGACCAACATATCGTAAGTAATGTCCGTCAAATCCGACAAATCGCTGCTAACCGTTCTATAAAGATATGTTTCCGAATAATCGAAACCATTTTCTTTTAAGTATTCAGAATAATTTGGCTTGCCCAAATCAGAAGAAGGCAATAAGAATTTTTCTTTTTTCTTATGCTTCATCAATGATGGAGCTAAATCTTCTACCGTTCTCTTCCCAAAAAACACTTTACGTTTTCGATATACAATGAACTTTTGCAAATACAATGCAATGGCTTCCGAGCTGCAAAAATACTTCGTATCTTGCGGCATTTTCACTCGCATCTCTTCCGAAATTCTAAAGAAGTGATCAATAGAATTTTTGCTAGTAAAAATAATTGCCGTATAATCTTCTAGCCTTATTTTTTGTTTACGAAATTCCTTTGTGTCCACACCTTCTACATGAATGAAGGGGCGAAAATCCACCTTGACACCATATTTCTGCTCAAGTTCAAAGTAAGGAGAGCGTTTGGGAGTAGGTTGGGAGACAAGAACTGTTTTAACTTCTTTGAGTTTTTCTACTAATTTTGATACCATTCAACCTATTTTTTTAGTAGTACACTACTAATTCTATCCATTTAATAACCCTAGCTTTATTAAAATAAAGATAGGGGCTATTTCGACGGTGCAAATATAAATAATTAAATGAAACTTATGAAACCTAATAAAATTATTGGCTACCGAAGTAGCTCTAATTAGGCGATTAATAAAGATAAATCCTACTACTAATAACGCAGCGTAGATAGCATATACTTTCACATTTTGAGGTGCAAAAGCCACTAGCGTAGCCAGCGGAATAAGTGCTAATCCTAATATTTGATTATAAATACCTATGATAAATTGGTATTGATTGATTTCTTTTTTGAAGGGAAATATGGTTTTCATGATACTCAATACCAAATGCTTGAATATATAAAATGCGCCTACTGCACCTATACAGGCTAATAAACTCAAGGCTTTATTTTGAAATA
>CALOED010000250.1:0-4905 GCA_942492005.1 uncultured Saprospiraceae bacterium | reverse complement strand
GAACCAAGAAATAAACCACCTTATCCAACAATCTCAGGTTTTAGAAATAAGCCAACTGTAATTAATAATGTTGAAACATTAGTTTATGCATTTATGATTACAAGAATCGGAGCTGATAAATTCCAAGAATTAGGAACTGCAGACTCTAGAGGTTCAAAAGTATTCTCAATTTCAGGTGATACTCCAATTGCTGGAATTTATGAATTAGAATTAGGAATGTCTTTAGCAGCTTTCGTAGAAGAATTCGGCGATGGCGATACTAAGGCTGTTCAGGTAGGAGGTGCTTCAGGTTTTTGTGTTCCTAGAAAGAAATTCAAAGATACAATTATCGGATTCGAAGGTGTACCAACAGGAGGTTCTATGATGCTTTTCAATAGTTCTCGTTCTATGTACAATGTATTAAAGAACTATGTTGACCGTTATTTGGGATAAAAAAACGGGCATTCCTATCCAAAATGCGATTGTTTGGCAAGACCGCCGCACGGCTAGTATTTGCGATGATTTAAAAAAACAAGGACTAGAAAGCTATGTTCGTGAAAATACGGGTTTGGTGATTGATGCTTATTTTTCGGGTACAAAAATACATTGGCTCTTAAAAAAACATCCAACGCTGAACCCGAAGGATTTGGCATTTGGCACAATTGACAGTTGGCTGATTTGGAATTTGACAGGCGGAAAAACCCATGTTACCGATTTTACAAATGCCTCTCGCACCATGCTTTACAATATTAAAAACATGGAATGGGATGAAAAAATGCTGGCTACTTTGGATATTCCCAAAAGCATTTTACCTGCCGTTAAATCATCAAGCGAGGTTGTAGGTTACACTTCGGAAGAACTCTTTGGCGCAAAAATCCCAATTGCAGGTATTGCAGGCGACCAACAAGCGGCACTTTTTGGGCAAGCCTGTTTTGAGGAAGGTATGGCAAAAAGCACTTACGGCACAGGCTGTTTTATGCTGATGAATACGGGTGCTAAGATGGTGCTTTCTCAAAATGGACTGCTGACGACCCTAGCTGTTGCGCCTGACGGAAGCCCGATTTATGCGTTAGAAGGCAGTGTTTTTATCTGTGGCGCAGCGATTCAGTGGCTGCGTGATGGCCTAAAAATCATTCAATCAGCTCCTGCATCGGAGGCGATGGCAGAGCAAGTCAGTTCTACGGATGGCGTTTATGTCGTTCCTGCTTTTACGGGTTTGGGTACGCCTTATTGGGATATGTACGCTCGTGGCGCAATTTTGGGCTTGACCCGTGGCACAACGCAACATCACATCATACGGGCTACCTTAGAAGCATTGGCTTATCAGGCGAAGGATGTATTGATGGCAATGGAACAAGACGCTCAAATCTCGTTACAAACGCTAAGGGTAGATGGCGGCGCAACTGCGAATAATTTCTTAATGCAGTTTCAGGCGGATGTTTTGAATGTACCTGTGGAAAGACCTCAGATTACGGAAACAACAGCTTTGGGAGCGGCTTATTTGGCAGGCTTAGCGGTTGGCTATTGGAAGCTCGAAGATGTGGTTAATAATTGGAAAATCAATCGAACTTTTGAAAGTCAAATGGAAGATACTACTCGTACCAAATTGTATAAAGGTTGGAAAAAAGCCGTAAAACGGACGATGCAATGGGAAGAGGATTAAACTTCCCCTAAGTTCGTAGTTCTCCTCCTTTGGATGGTTAGGGGAGGTCAAAAACTCAAAAAATAAACCTTAGAAGTACCCCATTATTTTTTATGTAAAAACCCTTACTAAGTAATTGGGCTTAAATATTTAGACGATAAAAAATTATAAATTACTGATTACTGATTAACAAGCCAATGGGTCATGACCCATTGGAAATAAAGCAATTCCCACTATGACGTTATCAATTGCCCCGCAGCTTTAGTGCGGGGTTATATTACAAAAGTTAAAACCCAAAAGCTTGTCAATTTTTTCAATCCCCACACTGAAGATGTGGGGCTATTGATTTTCCTTATAGGGAATTGCTGCCGCTTTGTGAATAATGGCTATTTCCTATCTATTAAAAAAGCAAAGCATTTCATTTTTTCGTATCTTACCTAAGATTAGCTACTATCTAAACAAATTATAAAAAACAATGAAAACGCTATTATTATCAATTTTTGCCTTCCTGCCTACGCTCATTTTCGGGCAATCGTGGATAGATACCATCTATTCCATTCAGACACAAACCAATATTACTTACGGCACGGCTACGGATTTTGCTGGTGCTGTTCAAACGTTGGATTTAGATATTTCTCACCCAACGAATGATGTTCCACCCGCTTGTGGTCGCCCTTTATTGGTGATGATACACGGCGGCGGCTGGTTTGCAGGTGACAAAGCCGACGGTTATGCCAAACGCATTCGAGAAGATTTTGCGAAACGAGGCTACACGACTGCTTCTGTGAATTATCGCATGGGATTATTTCACACCAATCAAGCGGTGAATTGCAATGTTCCTGATTGGAATTGCTGGAATATGACCGATTCGAGTGAATGGTACAGGGGTACAATCATCGAGCTATTCAAGATGTAAAAGGCGCAATTCGATACTTGATTAACAATGGAAGCACTTACAGCATTGACCCCAATAATGTTTTCGTAGTGGGTGAAAGTGCTGGCGGATTTATTGCCATGGGTGTCGGATACTTAGATGACGCATCGGAAGTTTTGACTTCTCTCACGGCTGCTTATCCCGATGCGCCTAAGCCCAATGATTTGTATGAAGATAATTGTATCAAAAATTATAATCTAGCCGACGATATTGACAGTATGAATTTGGCACGCCCAGCTTTGGGAAGCTATGAAGGCACATTAAATTCGCCTGCGATTGCGCCTTATACTATTCGAGGTGTTGGCAATTTTTATGGTGGCGCATTCAATAATATTTTTCAAACTTACCAAAACAATGCACCTTCATTGTATTTATTTCATCAGCCTTGCGATTTGATTGTACCGTTTAATTATAGCCGATTATTGGCAGGATATAATAATTGCTTGATGGGTTTTCCTGCCAATTGCGGAAATATTATTAATCGTCCGTTGGCTTATGGTTCAAGAGGTATTAAGCTATTAATTGATGATATGGCGGCTAATTCCATTCCAACTACGGATTATTATTATGATAATACTTCTAATAATTACAATTGCTTACAACAGGCAACAAACCCCAATTTGAGTTGTCATGCGATTGATAACTATTGGCAGAGAACCACGAATATGGCCACTTTTTTTGCAGGAAAAATTGATATTTGCACGCCTACTAATCATATTAAAAACAGTGTTGAATATATTCCTTTTCGTGCTTTTCCTAACCCTGTGAATGATTTTTTGAAAGTTGAATTGGATAATGAGTATCAATTGGTAAATGCAAAAGTGATAGACTTACTAGGGAAAATTGTTTTGGATAATACGTTAAAAAATACAACTTCCTTTCAACTCCATTTACATCATTTGCCTGCTGGCATTTATGTTTTGAGTTTGACTTTGGATAAACAAATATTTACTCAAAAGATATTGATAGACTAGCGGTATAAAGTTTAATGAGCAAGCCCTATTTTCAACTTAGGCACACGAAAAGAATAAATTTACAATCTTCAAAGAGATAGTTTTTGTCTTAGTCGAAGAAAAAAACATAACATAATGGGATTACGCCTAGTTTTTTTTGATGAAGAATAAGGCTAAAAATAGCCATTAAAGAATGTAAGGTTATTTTTGGAGTTAAAAAACCATACAAAGTATAGTGTGTCAAGTTACAAACTTGATAAATATAAAATAGAAGACGGTGTCCATAGCCGTCAGGCTAAGCGTTAAACATCTGTTTATTTGTCCTGAAAGGGCGTGAGCCTAAAATCGGAGTTCATGCCTACGCTCTTTCAGCACTAAATTAATATTTGTTCCCCTCACAGGGCGATGCCCTGTGTTATTGCTTATCGCCCTTTCAGGGCTTTTAAGGCTATTTTGTCCTTTAGTCTGACGGATATAGACTGTGGTTTTTAATTCCTTATTTAAGTTGTATGGTTTCAAATCATCGCTTAAAAATATCAAATATAGACCTAGATATTTAGTCAAAAAATATCTAGATCCGAAGGTTTCTTTCCTACATCCAAACATCCACCAAAGTCTTCAACGCCAAAAATATCGGCAAACGACTTTCCTTATTAATCGAAAATTCATCATCGCCTTCATCTTCTTCAAAAGCATCCAATACAAAATACATCAACTCACTTTGCGGATACGTCGCAATCATCGGCTCAACGTATTCCTCAAACGACCGACCTTTTTGCGCAGGAAGATTTTCCGCCGTTGCCCAATTTTCATCCTGAGCATCATCAATCTCCTCTTCGTTAGGCGTTTGCATCGTTTCTAACTCCGTTTTCATGATATACCAAATTTGCATGGCAGAAAACAACATCAATTCATGCTCGACCTCACCCATCACCTCAAAATCATCTTGCATCAAATAATTCAATGCCGCAGGTTGCGAATCGCCAAAATCATTCAGTAATTTTTCTATTTGTTCAGGCGTGTATTCGTTTAATACTTCCGCTATTTCGTCAATTTTATCTACACTTATTTTATTCATTGTTGTTTGTTATTTTGCATGCAAAAATATTCCAATTATTGGTAAATCGTGTCATGTATTACATCATTCTTTTACAATATTTTTAAAACCATACAAAGTAATTTTAGCTTGTGATTTAATTTTTAATAACTGCAAAGCAGTTGAATTTGAGTAGCCATAGGTGTAACCTATGGTGAAAATGAAGCTGTTCTCAACTACGAAGTAGTTCAATACTTTTGTGGCTTATTTTTTAATGTTCAACTACTTCGTAGTTTGAGAAAGATACTATTATTTGCCCACGGGTTACACCCATGGCTACTCAAATTCAACTACTTCGTAG
>CALOED010000249.1:0-2367 GCA_942492005.1 uncultured Saprospiraceae bacterium | reverse complement strand
GGAAAGGCGACCGAAACGGCAACCTTATATATAAAGGTACGGCTCGTAATTTTAATCCGATGATGGCTATGGCAGGCAAAATCACGATTGCAGAAGTTGAAGAATTGGTAGAACCGGGCGAACTCGACCCGAATTTTATTCACACACCAGGCATTTTTGTTCAGCGTATTTTCCAAGGAGAAAAATTTGAAAAACGTATTGAACAACGCACCGTTAGACAAAAATAAATGGCTGTACGCTATTCGTATAATAAGAATAGCGGGAGTCAATGAAACCATAAACTTATGTTAGATAGAAATAGTATAGCAAAAAGAATAGCGCAAGAATTGCAAGATGGTTGGTATGTTAATTTGGGTATTGGAATCCCGACATTGATTGCCAATTATATTCCAGAGGGAATCAGCGTAGAGTTTCAGTCAGAAAATGGAATTTTGGGCATGGGTCCATTTCCGTTTGACGGCGAAGAGGACGCTGATATGATAAATGCAGGTAAGCAAACCATCACGGCAATGCCCGGCGCTTCTATCTTCGATTCGGCAACGAGTTTTGCAATGATTCGTGGTCAGCACATTCAATTGACCGTTTTGGGGGCAATGGAAGTAGCCGAAAATGGAGACATTGCCAACTGGAAAATTCCCGGAAAACTCGTAAAAGGGATGGGCGGAGCGATGGATTTAGTAGCTTCGGCTGACAACATCATCGTGGCAATGATGCACACGAACCGAAAAGGACAATCGAAAATTCTGAAACGCTGCACTTTGCCTCTGACGGGCGTAGGCTGCGTAAAGAAAGTAGTGACGAATATGGCTGTAATGGATGTGACGAAAGACGGATTTAAGCTGATAGAGCGTGCGCCAGGAGTATCGGTAGAAGAAATAGTGGCAGCTACGGAAGGTACGCTTATCGTAGAAGGCGAAATTCCAGAAATGAATATTTAATGATTTGTATTTTGCGTTTCCAAAACCATGGCAGGACTATTTTCGGTAATTTTCAAGAAGAAGTATTAACTACTACAGTGTTTCAAAAAGTTTATTTATATACTCCAAGGTAGCTTGCTGCCTTGTTTACATTGAAAATCAAAGTACAATGGGGCAAGCCACCATTGGAAAAAAGATTAACTTATTTTTGAAACACTGCACTACCGTGTAAAATATATTTTTTTTAATATAAAAAAATGTATAGTAGTATGAAAAGAGTGGTAACTCTGAGCATATTTGTAGATGAAAAATATAGTATGTAAATGAAGGGCTTTAGCTCTGTATATATTTGATTTTCAATATAGTCAGGGCTAAAGCCCTTTTGTAAATCACCGTTAAATCTTGCTACAAATATGAACATGGCTACGCCATTCTTATCTTAAATAAACTTAATTTACACGGTATTAACGCTGCTAATTTTTAATTTTAATATGCTGCGTAACATGAGTTACTAAAAAAGAAATGGTTGAATGAAAGTATTTTGAAATGGATTTTTTACAAGCAAAATCCAACTATACAATAAGTACAATTAGAGGTTTTACTCCATCGGGAGATAAAATAAAATACTCATTTTACTTATTCCAACTACATTAAATGTTTAAAGATACTATCAATAATGTCAATCGTGTTCGGGAAATCATCAGTATTTTATTAAAATATGGATTTGATGAAATAGTGGCGAATACAGCTTTGGGCAAACTGGTTTCGTATAATACGATGCTCAATCCGCCTGACGCTCAAGTGCCTAGAGCTGAGCGAGTAAGAAAAGCCATCGAAGAGCTAGGCCCAACCTTTGTCAAACTCGCTCAAATATTGAGCAATCGCCCCGATTTGATTCCCGATTATTTGCTCCATGAATTTGAAAAACTCCAAAGCGAAGTGCCGCCCGTGGCATTTGAGAAAGTACGCACGATAGTAGAAGCCGAAACGGGCAAACCAATAAAAGATACTTTCCGATATTTAGCACAAAAACCAATAGGTTCGGCTTCGATAGGGCAAGTGCATAAAGGCAAATTGCTCTCTGGCGAGATGGTTGCCGTCAAGGTGCAACGTCCTGACATTCGCCAAACGATCGAAACGGATTTGGCGATTCTGAAATATATCGTTAAGCGAAGCGAGAAGTATTTTCATAAGCAAGGTTTGCTCAATCCATTGGAAATCATAGAAGTATTTGAGAAAGTTATTCTCAAAGAATTGGATTATAGAACCGAGTTGCGCCATGTTCAGCAATTCAAAAAGTTTTATGAAAAAAACGATAAATTCTACGTGCCAGAGGTATATCCCGAACTTTCGACAGAAAAAATATTGGTACAAGAGTTTATTTATGGTTGTAAAATAACAGACGTAGAGACGCTCAAAGCATGGGGCGTTGATACTCAAAAAACAGCCG
>CALOED010000248.1:0-4833 GCA_942492005.1 uncultured Saprospiraceae bacterium | reverse complement strand
GTAATGGTAACTTGCTGATTACGCTTACCTGTTTTCTTGTCAGAGTTAAATTCTACTACGATTTCGCTAGTAGCACCCGGAGCGATAGGTTCTCTTGGCCAGTTAGGCACAGTACAACCACAAGACCCCTTTGCGTCAGAGATAATTAAAGGCTCTTTACCTGTGTTTTTGAATTTAAAAGTACGTTTTACGATTTCTCCTTCCGCAACTGTACCAAAATCATATTGCTCTTTATCAAAAGACATTACTGTTTTTGGTAAGTTAGGATCTACCTGTGGTGCTTGAGGCGTTACAGGAGGAATAGCTGCCGGATTGTTAGGCGTTACAGGGTTTACTTGAGCAGGATTGTTCGCACCTGATAAGTTCTGGCGAGCATCTGCTGCTAAATCGCCATCGCCACCACCAAAAATACCACTCATCTGAACGAGCATCAAAACGATGATGACACCCAACATTCCAATTTGTATCTGATTTGCTTTAGACATTTCCATTTTCCAAATATTTTTTTTTGTAACGATAAAAAATAAATCGAATAGCTATTTTTTGGACGTTACTTGTAGCTAAAAAATTAATAACTACAAAATTAGGTTATTCTTTACTAAGATTCCAATATTCCGATGTCAGAAAGACAACTTTTGTCGAAAAAGCGGATAAGATTTTTCACTCTAAGTCCAATTCCTTGACAGCTTGCCACACCAAATGACTTTCAAATCCACGACTTATGGCATATTTTGCTAATTTTTGCCGCCGTTCAAATACATTTTTAGCCGCCGTCGTGGTATTTTTTCTTTTCTAATACCCCCATTAAAGTTTGCCAATATTCCTCTTCTTCTATTTCTTCAAATCCTTTTTTGAGACAATAAGCCGAAATATTTTTCATTTTGAGTTCTTGCTGTATTTTTCGCCTTCCCCATTGCTTCATTCGGAATTTGCCTCGCACAAACGACCTCGCATACCGCTCTTCATTCAAAAAATTCTCTTCTATCAAACTCGCCATCACATCTTCCACATCATAACCTCGCACACCCAAGTCCAATAATTTGGAACGCACCTCTTTGTGGCAACGGTCTTGATAAGCGCAATAGCGTTGCAATTTGCTCAGTGCTTCTTCTTTCGTAAGGTATTTGGACATATTAATGAAACGGGAGTTTTATAAATTTTTAGAGAACTAATTTTTATTATCAAAATATTCAAAATTGCAAAAAAATGGCTACACCTGCAAAGAGTCTCCGCAATGCTTACAATAATTAGCATTTGCATCATTTTCACCTTTTCCGCAAGTAGGACAATCTATTTTAGGGTGAGCTACCTGTTTTTGTTTGGAGTTCTTATTTGTTGTCAGTTCGGAAGTCACAATGCCCGTAGGAACAGCAATTACCGCATAACCCAAAATCATAATCAAAGCAGAAAGGAACTGACCAAGTGCCGTCACAGGCGTAATATCGCCATAACCCACCGTCGTCAGCGTCACAATTGCCCAATAAACACTCCTCGGAATACTCGTAAATCCGCTATCTGCATCGCCTTCTATCAAATACATCAACGAGCCTAGTACTGTAACCAAAAGTAGTATAAATACCAAAAAAACAGTAATTTTTGCTTGACTAGCCCGTAATGCTTTAATTAATGAAGTGCCTTCGTTCAGAAAATGAGCCAGTTTGAAAATCCTAAAAACACGCATCAGCCGCAACGCACGAATAACTACTAAATAATGTGTGCCAACAAAAATCAAAGATAAATAAGTAGGAAGAATGGCTAAAAGGTCGATAATCCCAAAAAAGCTAGTCGCATATTTAATAGGATGCTTCACGCACCACAGCCTCAGGATGTATTCAAGGCTAAAAAATATGGTGAAAACCCACTCCAGAATTACCAAATAATATCCAAACCTTTCCTGAATAGGCCCAACGGTCTCTAACATAACGGCAAAAACACTCCCTATGATAATGACCAAAAGGGCAATATCAAAAGTTTTGCCCCAAAAGGTATCCGTCCCAAAAATGATTTGATGTGTTAATGCTCGATAACCTTGAGCTAGTGGGTGTTTTGCTTTTGACATTGTTTTTTATTAAAAATAACTCTCATTGATTGTTCCTAAGTAAATAAAATAGTGAAATCCAAATTGACTTTCAAATAGTTAATCTCCAAATTATTCAAAAAAAACCACCCAATTATTCCATGATTTTAAAAAACAACTTTCTTATCTGTGTGTTACAACCAATTGGTTGTCAAGTATTTTTTAATTATCAGCTGGATTTTAATTTTCATTTTTTACTAAAATAAAATGAATTAAAACACTTAAAAGTTTTATCAAAATTAATAAAATAGCTAACACTTAGCTACTTTTGTGATGTAGCTAGATTTTTATCAAATGATAATTCATCATTTCTAATTCTAATTAAATGAACTACCAGAACTTACTGACCGAACTCAAAGATGGCGTTTTGATAGTAACCGTCAATCGGCCGAAGGCATTGAATGCACTGAATAGAGACACTTTTACAGACTTGCAGTCACTCTTTGGCAAAGACGCTTACGAGATTGAAGGCTTAAAAGGCGTAGTAATAACAGGTGCTGGCGAAAAAGCATTCGTAGCTGGTGCGGATATTAGCGAATTTTCTGAGCTAGATACTGAAAATGCAATGGCACTTTCGCAGAGAGGTCACGATATTTTTAGGCTAATAGAAACTTTTCCGAAGCCCGTGATAGCTGCCGTCAATGGCTATGCACTTGGCGGAGGCTGCGAATTGGCATTGGCTTGCCATTTGCGGATAGCAGGCGAAAAAGCCCTGTTTGGTACGCCAGAAGTCAACCTTGGCATCATACCGGGCTATGGTGCAACGCAGCGATTAATACAATTGATAGGAAAAAGTAAAGCGATTGAACTGCTGATGACTACGGATATGGTAGGCGCAGAAGAAGCGGTTCGCCTCGGATTAGCTAATCATGCCGTTGGCAAAGGCGAAGAAGTAGCAAAAGCCACAGCAATCATTACAAAAATTGGTAAAAAAGCACCTATTGCCATTTCTAAAATCATAGAAACGGTCAATGCTTATTACGATAAAGACGTGAATGGTTTCAGAGCAGAGGTAGAAGCATTTGGTGCGTGTGCAGCTACGGAAGATTTCAAAGAAGGCGCAGCAGCATTTATGGAAAAACGAAAAGCCGACTTTAAGGGTCGTTAGGGCTGTTTTTTTTAAAAAAAATAAAACGACACTTGATAGAATGAATATAAAAATCGAAGCTAACGGTTGCGCAAAGTTTTGAGGCTTATTGGCGTAGCTATCATGAATATGAGTAGTCACGGGTGCTGCGGCTACTCATATTCGATTACTTCGCAGTTATTTTTCAATACAGCTCAGCGCTTATACCGCTACGATTAGGTTTTTATTATACCATTACTATTTCGCTAAAAGCAGCCAAACTCGCCCGTAATGATGCAAAGCATTGGCTTTATCTTCGCCTTGCTGCCCTACACCACTAAAAAAATCTACGTGCCCTTTATTGATAGCACCGCCCACGTCATGGGCTGCCAATATCCGAAACTCATGCCTGATTAATGCGCCTTTACTGTCCAAAATAGGCACTTCGCCTAAAAGAATGCTCCCCAATGGGATTTCTTTTTTGAAAACAGCTACGGAATGCTCAGGAATCAATGGCACACCTGCTGCGCCAAATGGTTGGCTATCAATAGCTTTGAAGAAAACATAAGATGGATTGATATTTAAAAGAGGAATGAGGCTATCAGGATTCGCTGCCATCCAACTCCGCATAGCATCCAACGAAATTTTATCGGCGGCTACGTGTCCTTGTGCCACCAAATATTTTCCTAAACTCTTATATCCTCTACCGTTTTTGCCACCATAAGCGAGCAACTGACGGCTGCCGTCAGGGTATTCTACCACGCCTGAGCCTTGAACTTGCATGGTGTAATTGGCCAAAAGATTGTCAGAATAGGCAAGTTCTAAGCCCAAATCTTTTAATGCGCCTTCCGAAATGCTTTTTCGGTCGGGCAATTCGCCTTTCCAGCTTTTGGGTTTCTGGTATAATGGATATTGAAAAGTAGCCGTTGGCGTTTTGCTAACCTTTATAACGGGGATGTAATAGCCCGTAAAGTGAACATTTCCTCGCTGGTCTTCGCCTTCTAGTTGGTAAGTTTTTACAAAATCAGAAAGTTCTCCACCTTCATTTTGCCATTTTTTGATGGCTTTGATGGTTTGCTTGATTTGAGTATCGGTCATTTCAAGGTTATCGGATAAGCGATGCGTTCGGTTCTTTTTTGCGTAAATACTGCTCCGAGCCTTTGAGCGCATTGGCTAATTGCGAAGAAGTAGGAATCGAAATGCCTGATAATGTGGTGTCTTTATAATAGGTAGGAAAAAGGGAAGCACTATCATTTTTGCCGTTGTTCTCAAATTCGTAACCCAAGCCAGGCGTTTGGTTTTATTGAGATTATCTTTTTCGGAGGCGGTTTCCGTATTTTTGGCTTGTTGGTCGCTTTGTGGGTTTTGGCAAGACCACAGCAAAGAGCAGCAAATAATAGAAAGAATGAGAATTGATGTTTTCATGCAATGCTAGTTGATTTTTTAGAATTGCAAGATATAAAAAAGCCTAAAATTATTACTCAAAGAAAGGCTAGAATGAGAAAGGGTTCTCAAATTTGAGAACCCTTTCAGTTTTTCTATGAGGATGTGATTATTTGTCACCTTCACTTTCGTCTTCGCCTTCAGTTGCAGCAGAATCAACTGCAGTAGTATCAACAGCAGGAGCCATGTCGTTAGCAGCAGAATCAACTACTGTTGTATCTGCGTCACCAGAACCGTCACCAGATTC
>CALOED010000247.1:0-12409 GCA_942492005.1 uncultured Saprospiraceae bacterium | reverse complement strand
CCATATCTTGATTGACACTTGACAGGAGTTTGTATTTTTTCAATTCCGCATAGAAGCCTTCGTGTGCCGAAAAACTTTCCATTAACGGATTGGTTGCCAAAATCGCCTTAAACGTATTGTCTTCCTCCGAAGGCAAAAGTTTCGATTTTCGATTGTCTTCATCTTGTTTGGCGTGATTTGCTATTTTTTGTATAAAATACAAATTAAACAAATACGTCTGGTAAGACACACTCACTCGCTTCAAATAAGCCCTTTCGGCTTTTTCGTAAGTTAAAGCACTATCCCGATTGGCAGCATATAAAATTTGCATGACCTTAATTCGGATATTTCGACGGCTCAACATAAAAATAGTAGTTTTATGGTTTGAGGGCAAATTGTCCACCTCTCCCGCAAGTTCAAAGAGCATTTTTTGAGTATGAAACATATTATACTCGAACTCTATTATAAATGTAATGTTTATGAAATAGTCTATTCAATTATTAAAAGCATACTAAGATAACACTATTATCGCTTTAAATTATGTTTGATGCTCTTTCATATTCTTGTCCGAATGAGTAAATATTCATATCGTACAAGGAAAGTGCAAAAAAAGGAATTTTTTTTAATAAGTTCGCAAAATAAAAAAGATAAAGCATATAAAACTTCAAGTCTTCTTGAATTAGTCTAACCTTTGTGCTTATAAATGGCAGATGTATTTTTGAAAAAAAATCATTCGTTTACAAAACTAAATACCATGCGAGAATTATCGTATTTGAATAAATACTTTCTAAAATATAAATGGCACTTGCTCATTGGGACTATTTTCGTAGTTGGGTCCAACTATTTCAGGGTATTGCAGCCTAGAGTAATTCGGGAAGCATTGGATTTGGTACTCGAAAATATTTCGATGTATCACCTCTACGAAGGCTTTGAAGCCCAGCAGCAATTGTATAAAATACTCGGCAGCACGCTGCTCTTTTTTGGGCTTTTGGTGTTGCTTTTGGCATTTATTATGGGGGTATTCATGTATTTTATGCGTCAGACAATTATTGTGATGTCTCGCTTGATAGAATATGATTTGCGCAGCGAAATATTTGCACATTACGAAAAACTCACTCAATCTTTTTACAAAAGAAACAATACAGGCGACTTGATGGCTCGCATCTCCGAAGATGTAAATCATGTGCGGATGTATCTGGGGCCTGCGGTGATGTACGGTATCAATTTGGTTTCTTTATTCGTTTTGGTGATTTCGTCTATGCTTAGTGTGAGCGTAGAAATGACGCTTTATGTCTTGCTTCCGTTGCCGTTTTTGTCCATTTCTATTTATTACATTAGTAACCTTATCAATAAGCGAAGTGCCGCTATTCAAGGGCAACTCTCTACGCTCAACAGCACCGCACAAGAGGTTTATTCGGGCATTCGCATAATAAAGTCTTATGTGCAAGAGAAGCCGATGGGGCGTTTTTTTGAAAGTCAAAGCAGCAATTACAAAGATAAGTCGATGGGATTAGCTCGTATCGAAGCCTTTTTTCATCCGCTGATGCTACTCTTGATAGGTGCTAGTACTTTGCTTACCATATATATAGGAGGTTTGCAAGCCATCAAAGGCAACATCACGGCTGGTAATATTGCCGAATTTGTAATTTATGTAAATATGCTAACTTGGCCCGTGACGGCTATCGGCTGGGTCGCTTCTATCATTCAGCGTGCTTCTGCCTCGCAAGAGCGCATCAATGAATTTCTAAAAGAAGTACCCGATATAGTGGATGAAGACAAATCCATTTATTCGCTACAAGGCGATATTGCATTCAAAGACGTGACGTTTGTATATCCTGATACGGGCATCAAAGCCATAGACAAAGTATCATTTGAGCTAAAAGCAGGGCAAAAAATGGCGGTTGTAGGCAAAACGGGGTCTGGCAAAACTACTTTGGCTGACCTTATTTTGAGAATGTACGACGTGAGCGAAGGCGAAATTCTGATTGATAATAAGAATATAAAAGAACACAGTGTGGCAGCATTGCGCCAAAATATTGGTTATGTGCCGCAAGATGTTTTCCTATTTTCGGATACCATTACCGAAAATGTTCGATTTGGTAAATCCGATGCAACACAGGACGAAGTAGAAAATTATACCAAATACGCTTCGATACACGAAGAAATCATGGGACTAAAGGAAGGCTTCGATACGCTCGTGGGCGAAAGAGGCGTTACCCTTTCGGGCGGACAAAAACAACGGGTCTCCATTGCGAGAGCGTTAATCAAGCAGCCCGATATTTTACTTTTGGATGATTGCTTATCTGCCGTAGATACCAATACCGAGCAGCGCATTTTGAACTATTTGGATAACGAACTCCAAAACAAAACGGCTATCATCATCACGCATCGAATTTATTCGTTATTAGAATTTGATAAAATCATCGTTCTCAATGATGGGCAAATCTCTGAAATGGGAACGCACGAAGAATTAATGGAGAATAAAGGCTTCTACTTCGAAATGTTTGAAAAACAAAAAGTAGAAGAAACCAATACCATAGAATAAGAAGAGACCTTTGATAAAATAGACAATATTCCGCTGGGTGTGCAGCACATACCAAACCACTCAAAATCAGCAAGTTGCACTTTGCAGTACACCATTTTTTTAGAATAAAGTCTAATGATATAATGATAAAAATAAGGACTAAAATCTTCTAGAACTTATTTTTTATCTGGGTTGTTTAGCTTCTTAAATCTTAACATAACTAACTTTTTACTGAAATAAATTATAAATCCTTTTGAAAAACTATTCAAATAGTTAAATTTGTCCAGTAATTTTTTTTTTTCAAAAATCAGATAAGAGGTGGATTTCGATAAGAATAAACGATTTGAGAGTGTGTACTCCAATAAGGTGAGAGCGGGGCGTAGAAGAACTTACTTTTTTGATGTCCGAAAAACGAAGGGGAGCGATTATTATTTGACGATTACGGAAAGTAAAAAGCGTTTTGAAGGCGATGGCTATGAACGACACAAGGTCTTTTTGTACAAAGAAGATTTTAACCGTTTTGTAGATGGCTTGATGCAAACTATTGACCACGTTAAGACGGAACTGATGCCGGAGTATGACTATGATGAATATACTCGCCGCCATCAGCAGTATGAAGAAGAGAATAGACTGCAAGAAGGTAATGCGCAAGAAAATAATACGGGCGATGTCGAAATTATACCTAATGACGATGTGCCTACTCTAGAAGAAACCGAAACGAAGGAATACAATGACTTCAATGCCGATGATGAAGATTTGTCTTGGTAAGAATGTCATTTTTCTATTCATAAAAAGCTCTAACAATATCATGTTGTTAGGGCTTTTTTTTATGTCGTCCAGTCCTGAAATAGGGTTGCAGAAAAAATCTTACTAAGATGGAAAGTAAAGAAAACCAATACGTTAAGCGAACTCAAAAAAATTATTCTTACACTTTTAAATCAAACCTTCTTAATCCCAAAAATCACTCGATAATTATAGGTCATTTGGTCATAAGGCAAACTTTCAACCGCCTTTACCCTATAACTTATCAGTATTACAGGTTTCGGCTATTCCAGTTAGTCCCAGCCTATTTAGCATAGAGCAATCAATTGCTAACTCATGTTACTCACTTTGATGTCCCGCTAGGGACAAACTGTTTATAGTATATCAAAAATGAGAGTACAAAGCGTTCCGTTAGGAACAGCCTTTGACCGTAATAGGCTGTTCCTAACGAAACGCTACAAAATGCCCGAAATGATCATTGCTATAAACAGTTTGTCCTTACAGGACATAGGTTTTGCGTAACATCAATTACAAATATTTCCTCCTTTATCACATTGTCTGAATATCCAAAACCCGAGAAATCATATCGACAAATGCCTGTTTGAAACCTTCGTCTTGATGAAAATTTTTATACATATCCAATTCCGTTTTTCGTTGCTTTCGGATGGCATCATTCACCATTTTCAATAAAGCTAAATCTCGGTTTTGGACATCGGCATTATTAACGACTTGCTTCTCAAAGTTTGGATTATCTTGAATATGTTTTGCAATCGCAACAATTTTGATGCGCTGTTCTTCTGGTGTGGCATCCCAGCCTTCAAAAAATCGCTCATTAAACGCTCGAATAATCAAATCCAGAGGGTCTTGCTGTTCTTCCTCAGCGTGTCCGCCTCTAGGATTTGGATTTTGTGGTGTGAGGCTGTTTTCCGTTTCGTCGAGTTCGATGGTTTCATTTAGCTTGATGCGTTCCAAGCCATAAGTCGATAAATCCACGGCATTCAATAAGTTATCATCTTTGTCTGCGTCTTTTGGAATCGCTAGTTTTGGAATAAGGAATTTCAAAAACCAATACAACTTTTCCCATTGAATATTTTCATAAGGAATAATCGAAGCCATCTGCCCGTAGATTTTGACAAATTGCTTTGCTTTTACCTTAAAATCAATTTTCTCCTCCGTTTCCAATTCCAATTCAACATTGAAACGAGCCGCAGCTATATCAATAATTGGACTCAATTCCTGTGCATCTGCTTTATTGAAATACTTCAACACAAAATCTTCCACTTCTGACTGTTCATAAACGCCGACATCATCCATGAGCGATTTCAAATCATGCAAAACATTGACATCCGTTGCTTCGCTCAGCGTAGTCGCTGTATAAAATGGATCGAATGCCGCCTTGATGTCTTCCACCGAATTATAAAAATCCAATACAAATAAATCTTCCGTCTTTTTGCCCCATTTGTTTGCAGAGCGATTGAGGCGAGACAAAGCCTGAACTGCCAATACGCCTGAGAGTTTTTTATCGACGTACATGGCGCAAAGTTTCGGTTGGTCAAACCCCGTTAGAAACTTATTCGCCACCACCAAAATGCGGTATTCGTCGGTCTCAAATTTCTCTTTGACATCTTTGCTTGGAAAATGATTAAAATCCGTATCCTTGATTTTTTCATTATCAATCTCCGTATCTGAAAATGTAATAATTGCCTTAAAAGGATTGCCTTTGGCTTCCAAAACTTTGCGAATTGCCTTGAAATATTCAATAGCAGATTTAATGCTCTGTGTTGCCACCATCGCCTTCGCTTTGCCTTTCAGTCGTTTGCGTTTCACCACTTTATCTATAAAATGATTGACCATAACTTCGGCTTTGGTCTGAATGGTCTCACTGTGACTTTCTACATAGGCTTTGAGTTTCTTTTGCGCTTTTTTGGTTTGGTATTCTGGATTGTCCTCTATGGATTTCTGAATTTGATAATAGCTTTTATACGTTGTATAATTTGCCAATACATCCAAAATAAAACCTTCTTCAATCGCCTGCTTCATCGAGTACAAGTGAAAAGGAGCGTAAGAACCATCAGGCTGCTGAATGCCAAATTTTTCTAAGGTGCTATTTTTGGGCGTAGCCGTAAATGCCAAATATGACGCATTATTCGACATTTTTCGCCCTTTCATGGCTTGCAAAATCTTATCTTGTCCGTCGGGTTCTGTATTTTCGTCAGTGGCATTGATGGTATTTTTGCCCATCGCTTCATTCATTTTGCCATGTGCTGTGCCGCTTTGCGAACTGTGCGCCTCGTCGATGATTACCGCAAAATTCTTATCACTCAAATCCGCAATTCCATCAATGATAAATGGAAATTTTTGAATCGTAGTAATAATAATCCGCTTTCCGCTTTCGAGGTGTTGGCGCAAATCGCTAGAGCGTTCAGCGTGCGCTACTATATTTTTGACTTGCGAAAATTCCTTGATATTGTCTCGGATTTGTTTGTCGAGCAATCGCCTATCTGTGACCACTATCACGCTATCAAATAGCGGCACATCCCAACCCTTGCTGCCTTTCACCGCATCATTTTCTGGGCTGACTTCTATCAACTGATACGCCGCCCAAGTTATCGAATTGGACTTGCCCGAACCTGCTGAGTGTTGTATCAAATATTTGCCGCCAACCCCATTTCCTGCCACATCTGACACGATTTTTCGCACCACATCCATCTGATGAAAACGTGGAAAAAATAAGGTTCGCTTACTCAACGCATCTTGGGGTTTGCCATCAAAACGCACAAAATGCTGAATGATGTTTCCGATACTTTCACGGGTAAATACGTCATTCCACAGATAATTGGTTTTGTGTCCAAAAGCATCGGGCGGATTGCCTTTGCCGTGATTGAACCCCTTATTGAAAGGCAAGAAAAACGTCGAGCCGCCATCGAGTTTGGTCGTCATAAATACTTCGTCAGTATCGACTGCAAAATGTACCAAACAGCGTCCAAACTGCAATAAAGGCTCTTTTGTATCTCGTGTTTTGTATTGTTTTTTGCCATGCACGGCAGCGGTTTGACCCGTCCAAGCATTTTTTAATTCTATCGTAATGATTGGCAATCCATTTACAAAAATCACCATATCTATCTCTTCCAACTTATTTTTGGTAGAATACCTCAACTGCCGAGTGACGCTAAATTCGTTGCGCTCAAAATTCTCTTTCACGATGCGACTGCTCGAAGCCAAAGGCGGTGTATAAAACAAGGTAAACTTGACATTGTCCACGTCTAAGCCTTTTCTGAGTAATTTTAGAATGCCGTATTTTTTCGCCATTCTATCCAGTCGCTGAATAATGGTGAGCTTATATTGTGGATTTGTTGCTTTGATTTGAGCAAGCGTTTCGGGTTGTGTCTCTTTTAAAAAATGCCAAAACCGCTTGGTGTCAATGGCATATTGTGCATCAAAATCATTAGGAATTCCCAAATAAAAGCCATTGCCTGAGCGATAATGCTCGGCAGCTTCGGCAACGTGTGAGTTGCCCACACCTTGAGTTTTCAAATCTTCTAGGCAAGTACCTGTTAAGGCTTTTTCGATGGCTGCTTCTAGGGCTTGTTCGTTGGTTTTAGATGGCATTTTTTTGTTTTTTTTGAGCGACTTGTGCTTTACTTTCCGTCACCATTGCTGTCACTTCTTCGGATAACACTTTTATTTGTGTGACTTCTTTTCCCATTTTTATCCATTTTGACAATACTTACGAAACATTCTCTTTCTCCATCTCTTCTTTCTCCTTCGGACGTAAAACAATTCCATTTTCACGACAAAACTCCTCAAAATCTTCTAATTGCTTTATCGTACTTTCCTCATTCATAAAATTGGATAAATCGTATTTTTTGCCGATTAAAAAGTCTTCAGGATTATCCTTTTTTACAAAAAAATCAGCTTTATCAGCAGGAAAACAATTATTGATATAATCAGTCCAAGGCGTTCCTGTGGTTTTTAACTTAATGTGAATTTGAGTTTTGGATTTTTCTACTGAATTGAACTGCTCAATCTGATGTTTGGTATTTTCACTCCACCAATCTGTCGTAACATCAAATAAGCCTGTATCACTAACTATCGTAATTAATAACTCTACGTTATTATATTTTCCAAAGGATTTAGTATTAAACCTTATTGGACAATTATATAATAATAAATAATCCCAAGAAGAATGATTAGGTAATATTTTTTGATTATTACTTCCCATAAACGGATGTCCGTTTCGAGGTTCAAACTCATAACGTGTCCCAATAAACTGTACCAAATCCATCACTCTCCGTTGATACAAATACAACAACCGATACGATTTACGAACATCTAAAAATACGTCATTTAATTCTTTTTCATTTAATGTGTTTTCCATAATTGAATAGTTTTAAGATTTTGTGATTGAATAGTATAAGTTTTAGGTAAGGTGAATAACCATTTTTGGCTATCGTATTTTTCTTTATTTTTAATAAAATAATCAATAGATTTTTGTTGAATATTCTGTTTTTCAAATCCTTTTTCATTCAGCCAAGTACCGACAAAGAAACCATGAAAGGCAAAGGCTTCTATCAAATCATTAAATAACCGTTGCTCATGCGTTTTTTCTGCCTTTTGCAATTCCGATTTTATCGTTGCCAAAAGCATTGTCCACTTTGATTTGATAACTTTATATTCTTTCTTTTTTATCGGAACAAGTTGCGTTTTCAATGTATGAATACCGCCTAAAGCCCACAAAAACACCTCGGCGTTATCGTCCAAATATTCATTTTCGTAAGCAATTAATTCATTTTCCCATTGTCCGTAATATTGCTGTTTTGCGTCATAGCGTTTCGCTTCTACGATAATGGTTAATTCCTCAAATACCAAAAATACATCAGGTTCTACAAAGCGTTCGTTGTTCGTTCCTGTTGCGTCCCATTTTGCCCAAAACTCTATTTTTTCTAATGCTCCAACCGTTTCGGGCAATTCTTCATTTTTCAAAGTCTGCCGAATAACTTGCCAAAGCACGTCATCAGGCAAATACGCCAACAACTGAAACACCGAAGCCGTCAAACTATCTTCATTCGTACCAAAAGCCGCTCGCAATTTATCGCTGCTGTCGCCTTCCTTATTTCCCTTATTATGAATTAATACTTTAAGCATTTTTATTTTTTTGGACACGGATTTTCACGGATTACACGGATTTTTACGACTTCGTCGTTTTTTATAAAATCTAAAGTAGCAAAGCTACAAAAAGAAAAATCCGTGTAATCCGTGCGAATCCGTGTCAAATCAATTTTCAATCAAAACCTTCCCCGTCACCGCTGCATCTATCAACACCGTTTTATATTCCTTTAATTTTTCAATCTCTTGCTCTTTTAAACGAATAGCCGTTTGGATTTTTTCGGTTTGAGTGTCGATGTAATTTGCAATTTCTATTTGTTCTTTAATTGGTGGTATAGGAAATTGAAAATTATAAAAATTTTGAGAAGGAAGTCTCCATCTACCCAACATTGAAACTCCTCGACCATGTGCAAAGAATATCTTTTCCTTATAACATAATTGCAATAATTTCAACAAATATTCTTTATAAGTTTCATTTGGAAGGTTTTCAAAAACTCTGTAATCAGGACTAATTACACCATCATAATTGGAAATATCTACATAACCAGTCAGTAAATCCATATGATTCATCGCAAAATCACCTTTATAAGCTAATTGATATTTTGAATAATCCATTGCAAGTTGTCCTTCACCACTTGTAATATCTTTTACTTTTATACCTTTTTGAGTAATAGATAAAACTTTATAACCTAACTTACCTGCAATTCTTTTTTGAATTTTGAAAATATATTTCGCTCGTTTCACCTCCCAATGCTTCGGCACTTTCCCAATCCATTCCACGCCACTATCTTTCAGCTCCACCGAACTATCCAAACCTTGCGTCACCGCTTGATGTATCAAAATCTGTTGCCGTTCTTTGAGTAAGGCAATCAATTGCTCTTTTTGGGCGATAGCTTCGTCAATTTGTGCCGTTTTGCGGTCGAGGTAGTTGGCGATTTTTGTTTGTTCGGTTTTTGGTGGAAGTGGTAAAATAATTTTGGGAATGTCTCCCATGCTAATATTTTTTTGTGTATTAATAGTACATAATAGTTCTATTTGAGTTTGAGTTGTTTGATTCTTTAAAACATACTCTAAAAAAGATGATTGAATTTTACTTAAATTAGGTTTTATTAATGCCAATGGCGACCAAATACTAAACTCAAAATCAACTTTTACTTGTGCAATCTTCCCAATAGAAGCTGCCTTGCCCATTAATATATCATACTTTTCAACTTTACATTTTTTCAAGTATTGCTGATGTGCTTTTTTACTAATAAATCTACATTTTTCAAAAGTAAGTTCTCCCTCTTGAATTCCATCAACTGAAAGAAATGGGATTCCACTGTCTAAAAAAATTGGTGTTTCGTGTGGACCATCCGTTATTTTTTCTTTTATTATATTTTTTAATTTAGTAATTTCCCAATGCACAGGCACATCGCCCAACCATTCTACGCCCGAAGGTTTATAATTAGAATATGGTTTTAAATTATTCATGGTTAATGATTTTGGACACGGATTTTCACGGATTACACGGATTTTTCTTTTTGTAGCTTCGCTACTTTTAAAGTTTTAATAAAAAACAGCGAAGCTGTAAATCCGTGTAATCCGTGCAAATCCGTGTCAGAAACAAATCTGTGTCAGAGAATAAAGCGTTTATGTACCAATGAGCCTTGCCCAAAATTCACCAATAAACCGACTTGACTTTTAGCGATTGCCATATAGTTGAGCGTTTGTTTTTCATGTTCAGAATGTAGCTGTCCGACCGCTTTGAGTTCCAATATAATATTATCAAAACAAACAAAATCTGCCACAAAATAATGCTTTAACACTCGACCTTTATAAACTACTTCATATCGTTTTTCTCGCACAAAAGGAATACTTCTCAATCCGAGTTCTATCTCCAAAGCATCTTGATAAACCGTTTCTTTCAGCCCATGCCCTAAGTGCCGATGAACTTCCATACATGCACCAATGATAGCGTAAGTTTTATTTTCATGTATTAACTTTCCCATTGTTTTTGGTTTGGACACGGATTTTCACGGATTACACGGATTTTTTCCTTTACGGCTTCGCCGTTTCTTAAAAGTAGCGAAGCTACAAAACAAAAATAATCCGTGTAATCCGTGAAAATCCGTGTCAGAAATAAAAATAATCCGTGTAATCCGTGCAAATCCGTGTCAGAAATAAAAAAAATCCGTGTAATCCGTGCAAATCCGTGTCAGAAATAAAAAAAATCCGTGTAATCCGTGCAAATCCGTGTCAGAAATAAAAAAAATCCGTGTAATCCGTGCAAATCCGTGTCAGCGTAAGTGTCAGAGTCCTAAGATTTCCTTAATCAATCCATCGCTTTCATTTTCCAATTGTAAAATATCTTTACTCACTTCCTCCAATGTTCGCAATGGCTGATGGCGATAGAAATATTTATTAAAACTAATCTCATAACCGATTTTAGTATTGTCCAAATTTATCCATGCTTCGGGAACGTGCGGCTGTACCTCGGTTTTGAAATAGTGGTGAATATTCTCTTTTAGCGGTACATTTTCCGTATCTCGCAAGTCGGATTGAGTTTCGTAAGTTTGGTATTCGTTGGCTTTGCCCGTTGGAAAATAACCATAATCGGGCAGTTCCGCCACCGAACAACTCAAGCGTTCTAATAATGCGGCTAACTTTTCGGTTTTGAATTTGATTTTTTTATCCAAAACAATTGCCGCTTCTGCATCGTACCAACTGACGGCATTTAAGATTTGATTTTTTTCGGAATTAGACAATTTGATTTTTTCTGCTTTCAAATACGCATTGATTTTCGCTTTGAAAACATTAAAATCGCTGTATTCGTCCGTTCCGATGGCGGTCATCATAGCCGTAGCCGTTAAGAATAAATTGTGATATTTTTTCCAAAAAGCAGGTTTTGTCAAGGCAGTACGAGCTTTAGTATTGAGGTTGAGTTCGTTCTCTTCGCACCATTTCAAAATGTCTTTTGCAAACGGTGTCACGTCTTTATAAACTACTTCGCCAAAGGTTTCGATAGCCCAAAGCATTGGTTCGCTTAGGCGATTGTCGTATCGCAGCGTTTCCAAACGCATGGGCGAAAATTGGGCTTTTAGGCGTTTTGGTCGCTCAATCGTGACTTTATAATACCCAAAATCCGCATTATCAAACACCTGTGCGGCGATGCCTTCGTCCGTAGTTCGTTCTAGGTTTGCCAACTTTTGGTGCGTTTTCATGATTTCGCCAATGTGTTCGGGCGCAAATTCACAGTTTTTCTGCCCTAAGTTTTTGCGAAGTTTTCGGTACAGTTGACCAGCGTCTATGAGTTGGACTTTACCTTTGCGGTGTGCGGCTTTATTGTTGGACAGCAACCAAATATAAGTCGTGATACCAGTATTATAAAACAAGTTATTCGGCATTTGAATAATGGCTTCGAGCATATCATTTTCGATGATGTAGCGTCGAATATTGGACTCGCCGCTGCCTGCATCGCCCGTAAAAAGGCTCGAACCATTGTGAACCGAAGCGATGCGAGAGCCTGTCGGACTTTGGGACAAGGTTTTCATTTTGGACACCATTTCCATCAAAAACAACAATTGTCCGTCAGAAGAACGAGGCGTAGCGGCTTCGGTTTGGGTTTCGTTCCAGTAGTCTGTGAGTTCAATCTCGAAGCGAGTATCGAGTATATCTTTACCGTTTTTGATGTTTTTGGCTTCGGAAGCCCAGGATTTACCATAAGGCGGATTGGACAACATAAAGTCGAAAGACGTGCCTTGAAATTCGTCTGTGGAAAGTGTAGAACCGTTTTTGATGTTTTCGGGCGAGTTGCCTTTTATCATCATATCGGATTTGCAAATGGCGTAAGTTTCGTCGTTGATTTCTTTTCCGTAGAGGTGAATGGATTGGTCATCGGGATTGATTCCATATTTTTCTACGATGAAATTTTGGGCTTCGGTCAGCATTCCACCCGAGCCACAAGCCGGGTCATAAATGGTCATCACAGGCGGCAAATTGTCCTGAACAGGGTCAAAGACCAAGTGCGTCATGAGGTCAATGACTTCACGAGGCGTA
>CALOED010000246.1:0-1476 GCA_942492005.1 uncultured Saprospiraceae bacterium | reverse complement strand
CGGGTCGTCGCTTGCTATATCCGAAGGTTGCGATTTATCTACCTGAGGTGCGTCAGGCTCAATTTTTGCCTTTGGCTTTGGCGAAAACGGGTCGTCGCTGACCACATCCGAAACCGTTGGCTCTTCTTTCGGTTGTTTCGGTCGAGGAGGTTCAGGTATTTCGGTTTTGGGTTTTTGCGGTTTTTCTTTGGCTGCCACTACCTCATCGGGTTCTTCATTTTCTTCTTCTCCGCCTTGCAATCGAAGCATTTTTTTGCGCAAGTCGTCGAGTTCATCATCTTTTTTCGGCTTTTTAGGTGGTGTAGGCTGGCGTTTTTTAGTTGGTTTTGCTACGGCTACGTCGTCATTTTTATTATTATCATTATTTTCTACCGCATCTTCATCATCCAAATGTCGGTTATATTTGCGTTTTAGTTTATCCAATTCGGGGTCAGATTTAGGCTTGCGAGGCTGTGGTTTTCTAGGCTTTGCCACAGCTACATCGGGGCGATTATCATCATTTACTTCATCGTTATTATTGTCATTGCCATTGTATTTATCCTTCAACCGTTCCAATTCGGGGTCTTTTTTAGGTGGTTGAGGTGGCGTAGGTTGTCGTTTTTTTGGCGAATAAGTAGGCTAATTTTGCGCAATGGGCTGGTCTTTTTCTTTTTCAAAATCATCTAATTCATCATTCAAACGACGCAGTTTTTCTTTGAGTGCATCCACTTCTTTTTGCAAACGAGGGTTAGAAGGTTGGTCGTCTATTGCAATTTCGCTATTGCTCAAATCACCATCTAGCTCTTCATCTACTTGAATTATATTATCATTATCTACCAGCAAAACAGGCTCGGGGCGTGCTTCTTTTGGCAATTTTATTTTAAACAAATCCGACTGACCGTAAGACATATAATCCGAAGAAAAATAAGCAAAATCGCCCGATGCAGGGATAGTATAATTGTAATCGTTGCCTGGCGTATTGATTTGGCTGCCGAGGTTTTGAGGCGTACTCCAGTTTTCCCAAGAGTTATCCAAACGACGACTCATATACATATCTAAGCCGCCGTAGCCCGCAAATCCATTACTAGAGAAATAAATCGTCTTGTTGTCAGCTGCCAAAAACACGCTACTTTCCATGCCAACTGAATTGACAACGTTTCCGAGATTTCGAGGTTCGGTCCAGTCGCCATCTCGCTGCTTGAACGAAACGTACAGGTCTCTATCGCCTTTCGTATCATCTCTTTCGATTGCCATGAGAACTATCCGCCCGTCCATACTGACATGGTAGCCCGCAAATGGACTTTTGTTGTACATATTTTTGATGTTCAAATTTTTGGGTTCGCTCCATTTTCCGTGTTTGCGTTTAGATACCGCCACACCATCTTTTTTATAATCTTTGTAAGCACTCGCTACATATAAGTAGTTATTATCGGGGCTAATGGCAATCACGAAATTATGCAAATCATTATTTAAAGGCTCTCCTCCATGTTCTGCTTT
>CALOED010000245.1:0-14509 GCA_942492005.1 uncultured Saprospiraceae bacterium | reverse complement strand
ATGTTTCCGGCGATGTCGGTGGTGGTGACGTGGCAACAATTTCAATTGTCTACAGTTTTTCCGGCTCTTATCGCTGGGATTGCCGTGGGTTTGCAGTCAGCGTCTAACCCGACACGCCGCCATTATTATTTGCCGTTTGACGGTTGATCTAGTTGGGATGATCTGAAAAAAATCGTTTAAAGAAGGTGGAATTCCAGGAGGCTGCAACATTTTTGAATTGGAGGCGATGACGAGGAAATGCAAAGACTCCCAACATGGGTCAGGTCACCCACACTACAGCAACACGTGCCTTCTTTCGACATAATGTTTCTATGCAGGTGGGGATCTACACACTGAGAATGTTCGAGCTTATCGCAGATTTCTCTCGTGCTCGTAGGTTCACATTTTTCGATAACTACAATAAATGTTTATACTTCAGAAGTGATCAGAGCCCTAAAAGACGTAGCGCAGGAAACTTTCCTGATCCTAAATAATGATGGTGTGGAGTGTTGTATGACGCGCGCTATCAGGCCAAGTATTTCCGATGCACACCGATTCGGCTAAATTCTTAATAGTCCAATTAGGTTGAGATATCTGCAAGATGATGAAGTTGTGAGATTTTGATTTGCCGAGCTCGTATAACTGCTAGAAAATGTCTCGGATAGGTACAATCCATGCCGCAATTTCCACTGGAAGCGGCTGAGACAATTAGTTTGCCGGGTGCCAGTTTTTTCCAACGTTTAGAGGTATTTAGAGGGGCATGGAAAACATTTCAGCCGTTGGATTGATTTGGCAATTTGAAAGCAGTTTTTGGTACATAAAGAGAAAAAGTAAGTGATTTCGGGTGGGAAAGTTCCAGAAAAATAAAGCTCACATTGGCAACTTAAATATTATGGGAAGCATGAGTACAGTACCGAACGAGCAAAGGCGATGTGCTGGATGCGGCTGTTTCTATTGGCGAGTACAGAGCCTGCCCACTTACTAGCTATGGGAATTCTCTACTTGAGCTATAAATGGAAGTTTTTGACGAGGCAGCTAAAAAAGTTTGAGAAAATTGATTACATCTACGCCAACTGATAACCCAACAAAAGTATGGGGAACAAAAAGTGGAAATTAAGTCGATTTTGCAAGATGAAAAGGTAGTTTAAATATCTGAAAACCAATCGGGGTGCCATGTCAAGGTTGTAACAATCAACCCGACATACAGTACAATGAAGCATCCATGTGAAGGTGCACTTGCAATGCCAGGTATCAGCGGAATAACGAGCCTAAAAAATGGAATTTCGATATCATGGTTTGGAGTAGTGTTGGTTAATAATCATTGTGAATATGTGCAAAATTTTTTTTTATGAAACTGTCTAGCAGTTACTGTGTAGACTTATGATTTGGTGTGTTGATATTCACAACAGATTTTATTGCCTTCAGAATCTGTATGGTTTTAAATGCAAAATTACCAGCCTAATATCGGAAAGAATTAAAATACGATTGGTATCGGCAGCCATTTGCGAATCGGAAGGACTAATTACATTGAGAATAAAAGCAACGATTTCCAAATAAAGCCTGAATTCACCATTTTGTACAGTAATTGATTGCCACTGTACACGATAAGATGCTTGTCCAACATTATTTTGATAAATGACTGTTTGCCGTACTTACATTTTGAAGCTACGTTTCTGCAAAAAAAATCATTGGCTACAGGAGTCGGATCGAATACTGCCTGAAAATTACATAATTGTATAAATCATATCGGTAGGCTTTATGTTTTGGGATACGAAAACTCATTGCACATTTTATATCGCCAATTCGGTCGTCGTGATTGAAAGTTGCCGAGTTTTCTGAGTGCAGCCTCTGAAAATTTCCTTCTACGTTTGCCGCATTACTCAAAGAAAATGGCAATAGTAATAACAAACTAATTTAAAAAATTCATGGATTGCATTTATGATGAAGAATCAATTCTTAACGTAATTCTAGGCTATTTTCAAGTGACGACGAAGATCTCAAATAGGCTTCATACCAAAATTTTAAAAATTTTTTTTTTTCGAGCGATTGGTAATTTCTATTCAGCTGATGTGTCAAAGTGGTAGGATTGGGGGCGCAATTTTGGCACAACGACAAGGGGGATGGATTTACCCATAAAATTTTCTTCCAACATAGTTTCAAAATTACAGTTTTCGACCAGTTTTTTTTTATTACTGTGAAATTTTCTCCTTCAATCGAAAAACATGTTTTAATGCCAATCGGAGCTCAGCTCTCTCGTGTTTGTAAAATCAATCTACGGTTGGATACAACATTTCCTCGTTTTTTGATTTAATAAAGCTACTCGGAGCGTTTTCTTTGTTGCGTAGTTTTATTGAGATTTTCTTTAAATTGCTCATTTACTTTTTTCAATTAACCAACCTCAATGGGGTGCACCAAATAACGCAAATGTATTGAAATTATCAGTTTTTGATGTCATAATGGTTATAACTGGTGATAAAAATCGTCTGAAAACTACTTTTTTTCCAAAATAAATAAAAACATATCAAAAAATGTCCAAATATAACTGCCTAATTTCAAAATATCCAAAAAACCAAAATCAAATTTTGTTATTTTAATCCCCCCCCCCCAAAACTTTTCTAAAAGTCATTCATTTGCAAAAGCCAGTATTTTACTTTTGAAATATACTGCTCCAATGGATTATTACAAAAAAAAAAAAAAAAAAAAAAAAAAAAAAAAAAAAAAAAAAAAAAAAAAAAATGTAGATATCATAGTTAATTTTGACAAAAATGCTCATTTTGAAGATCATATCGAATTTCCGACAGTTTCGCTCTAGAATAATCAAAATTTTCACGGAATCCATTTCTTTTAATTGAAATAAAAGAATGGCTTCATTTTCTTCTTCGAACACGATTAATCGGTTGGATTGTTTAATGTATTCCAAAAAATTGCAAAAAAAAAAAAAAAAAATGAAGAAAAAAAAAAATCATTTTTCGGAAAACAGCCTACCCATATTTCTTTCTCTTCTCTCAATTCTCTGAGGCATTTTGTCCAAGAAGAGGTTCAAATATTTTCAACATTCTCTTCCGGCTACGTCTCCTCGATATTCTGAGAATATCTCCACATTGAATTTTGGGTCCCAGAAATTCCAAACGATTTCCATAATTCGGTGATTTTTAGATGGATATGCTTTCTGAGGTATTTATCAAAAAAAAGTACCGAAAAAAAAAAAACTGTGAAAAAAACCTGTCTATAGCTTGTGGCCAAGTAGGGCGTTCCCGCTTTTGGCGAACATTTCTTCCTCTATGATAATGAAAAAGGCTGTTCCTAAAGGAACGCTTACGGAACGTTATGTCGCTATTCTATAAAATCAGATTGTCCCATAATGATAATCGAAGTGCGTAACATGAGCTTTTTTATTTGGTTTTTATTCTTTCATCTAACGGTGGCTTGCCCCGTTGTTTTCCCGTTTCATTTTCGCTGCGCTTACTTTCTGAAACCTAGCGGATGAATTAAGGGGTTAAAAATCTCCATATAGAAAACTGCTGATTGCAAAGTACGATTGTCTATTCAAAACAAAATGGTTATTTGCCGAACGGTTAGATTTGTGGTAAATCGAACGTGCTTAACCATTTGATGAAGTACTTTTGACCGTTGGATAATCCCTTCTTGACTTCTCATTCTGATAGTTATATTTTTGCCTCAATACTTAAATAACGAAACTTCTTTTATAAACAATTAGAAGTATTTATATCATAAAAACAAATTAATATGAAAAGAATATCGCATTTTTTAACATTACATCTCAACAGACAAAAAAGGTTTCTTAGTTTATCTATTTTTACTACTAATTTCAGCATCTTTATCATTCATCGACCAACCTTCATGTAAAAAAAATCAGAATCAAGAGAAGTCTAAAGCGACCTCAAATAATGAAATGTTTAGTGATCTTTGGCTTTACCTTCTATTCATAATATTGAAAAATTGAATGATGGAGAAAATGCCACGGAAATCAGCGTATTGAGCTATAACGTTCAAATGTTTGGCGGAACGATTGCCAATAATATTCATTAAAGGTAAAAAAATGGATGAACTGATAGAAGAAAGAAATCGGTAAGCGCATCCTAGCCTTAAATTAGATGTTGTTGGATTTAAGTCAGAGGTATGGAGTGATGACGCAAAAAAAGACTTTATCAAGCTACTAAAAAGCCGTTACGACCAATATTATTATAAAGGCTTTAGTGCTTCTAATGATATGTTCACGACTATTCATCGAGCGACTTGGGACAAAAAGCAAATTAGAGTACTGGGGTTTGATTATTCTTGTAAAAAAGGGAATGACAATATTTAATCAAAAATTTGTTCCTTTTAACGAACTTATAGGATATGATGACGACGCTCAAAAAGGATCTTGCCGTTAGTGTTTCAAAAGGGAGCGGCTTTTTTAGAGTTTTCTTAACCCATCCACAGTCTGGAGAAACTTCAAATGGCATCATGCACGCAGGAAGAAATTATTCACCAATTGTTTGAATTGACTAAAACTTATGCTCCGAATGTACCTGGTTTCCATTAGGCTCGGTGATATAAATGCTAAAACTTACCGTAGCAGTAATTGGCAAATGATCCGAACATGGTTTTTTGCTAGAAGAATAAGTCCAATTGGTAATAATGCCCGCTTTTCTGATAGTTCCGTTTGCAGAACTAGAAAGGATATAGTCCAAGCGTTTTTTGTCGGCACTAGCAGTTCGAGCAAAACTTGTTTTATTGAGCTCGTAATAAGTATCTTTAAAATAAGGTCCAAAATTACTCATTAAAACGTTCAAATACTCTCTTCCCTGTCCTGGCTTCGAAGCATCTTTGTTGGCATTTACATTTATATCACCGATAATAAAACCAGGTACATTCGGAGCATAAGTTTTAGTCAATTCAAACAATTGGTGAATATTTCTTCTGCGTGCGCTGATGCCATTTGAAGTTTCTCCAGACTGTGGATGGGTTAAGAAAACTCTAAAAAAGCCGCTCCCTTTTGAAACACTAACGGCAAGAATCCCTTTTTGAGCGTCGTCATCATATCCTATAAGTTCGTTAAAAGGAACAAATTTTTGATTAAATATTGTCATTCCCTTTTTTACAAGAATAATCAAACCCGGCCCAATTTGCTTTTTGTCCCAAGTCGCTCGATGAATAGTCGTGAACATATCATTAGAAGCACTAAAGCCTTTATAATAATATTGGTCGTAACGGCTTTTTAGTAGCTTGATAAAGTCTTTTTTTGCGTCATCACTCCATACCTCTGACAAGCCAACTACATCTGAATTTAAGGCTAGGATGCGCTTACTGATTTCCTTTCTTCTATCGCTATCATCTACACTTTTTTTACCTTTCCAAATATTATTGGCAATCGTTCCGCCAAACATTTGAACGTTATAGCTCAATACGCTGATTTCCGTCGCATTTTCTCCATCATTCAATTTTTCAATATTATGAATAGAAGGTAAGGCGAAATCACTAAACATTTCATTATTTGAAGTCGCTTTAGCCTTCTCTTGATTCTGAATGGTATAGGATGAAGGTTGGTCGATGAATGATAAAGATGCTAGTATAAAAATAGATAAACTAAGAAACCTGATAGGTCTGTTGAAGTGTAATGTTAAAAAATGCAATATTCTTTTCATATTAATTTGTTTTATGATATAAATACTTCTAATTGTTTATAAAAGAAGTTTCGTTATTTAAAGTATTGAGGCAAAATATAACTATCAGAATGAGAAGTCAAGAAGGGATTATCCAACGGTCAAAATACTTATCCAATGGTTAAGCAATGCTCGATTTACCACAAAATCAACCGTTCGATAAATAACCATTTTGTTTTGAATAGGTAATCGTATATTGTAATCAGCAGTTTCTTATATGGAGATTTTTAAGTGCTTTTTAATTCATCCGCTAGTTTCAGAGTTAAGCGCAGCGAATCTGAAACTTGGGAAAACAACGGGGCAAGCCACCGTTGGATGAAAGAATAAAAACCAAATAAAAAGCTCATGTTACGCACTTCGATGTCCCTTATGGGACAATCTGTTTATAGAATAGCGAGATGACGTTTTATAAGCGTTCCTTTAGGAACAGCCTTTTCATTATCGCAAAGGCTGTTCCTTAGCGGAACGCCTAAAATGCGCTTAACTTTAAGCTATAAACAGATTGTCCTTACAGGACACCGTTTTTGCGTAACCGCAATTAATAAATACCTCAGCTATTTTATCCATCTAAAAATCACCGAATTATGGAAATCGTTTGGAATACAAAGACCATTAACCCTGAAAATCTCATCAAAATATCGAGAGGCGACCCCAACCGAATGTTGAAATATTTGAACCAATTCAAAGAGTTAATACCTCAAAGAATTGAAACTTTAAAAGGAAATATGGAAGCTGAAAACCGAAAAATGACTAGACAAACGCTTCATCAGATGAGTCCTCAATTACAATTTTTTGGAATACCTGGGATAATCCAACCGATTAAACGGTTGGAAGAAGAATATGAAACCATTCCTTTAACTGAATTAAAAGAAATGGTTCGTGAAATTTTGAGTATTTTAGAGCAAGCCTGTCAGGAAGTCGATATGATTATAAATGAGCATTTCAATAAAAATTAACTATGAACTCTACTACTATCAAAAGTTTGATTATTGACGATGATGCATTTATTAGAGATTTATTGCAAGATAAATTGGAGCAGTATATTTCAGAAGTAGAAATACTGGCTACGGCAAATAGTGGCACAGAGGGTTTGGAGAGGATTAAAATGCTTCAGCCCGATTTGGTTTTTTTGGATATTGAAATGGCGGACATGACAGGTTTTGAGATGCTCGCACAACTGAAAGAAATTAACTTTCAGACGATTTTTATCACCAGTTATAGCCATTATGCCATCAAAGCTATTCGTTTCAATGCTTTAGATTATTTGGTAAAACCCATTGATTTGGGCGAATTGAAAAAGGCCATTGAGCGATTTAAAGAAAATCGCAATAAAACTACGCAACAAGAAAACCTTCAATTAGCATTATTAAATCAAAAAACTGCAGACGTATCCAACCATCAATTGATTTTACAAACACAAGAAGGCGAACTCCGATTGGCATTAAAACATATTTTTCGGATTGAAGGAGAAAGGAATTATAGTTATATCTACCTCACGAATAATAAAAAGAAACTGGTCACGAAAACTTTAGCCGATTTGGAAACTATGTTGGAAGAAAAGGGCTTTTATAGATGCCACAAATCCCACTTAGTCAATGCGTTGCATATTCATTCTTACCCCAATCCTACCACTTTGATTTTATCAACTGAGATAGAAATACCAATCGCTCGAAGAAAAAAAGACGCTTTTAAAATTTGGTATGAAGCCTATTTGAAAAATTCTGCCACATAATCTTCATCCGATAAGCGAAAACGCTCTAGATTACGTTAGAGAATATGATTCTTCATCATAAATACAATCCATGAGATTTTTAATTAGTTTGTTATTACTATTGCCATTTTCTTTGGTGGCGCAAGACGGCTGGGCAGTGCATCGCTCGGCAGAAGGGAAATTTTCCATTTTGACAAAAGGCACTTTCAAGCAAGCAACTTTCAATGCAACGACCGAAATTGGCGATATAAAAATGTATGGTTTTTCGTATCCCGAAACGCCAAAGCCTACCGATATGATTTATACAATTATGTATTATGATTTTCCGAAAGGCAGTATTCATTCCGACTCCACGGAGTTAGCCAATGATTTTTTTGCAGAAACAGTAGCCTCCGCCCAAGAAAGTACGGCAGGTACAGTCATTTATCAAAATAATATTGAGATAAGCGGCTATCGTGGCAAGCAGTGGCGAATCAATTACGCTGACGACAAAATGAGCATTAATTCAAGGCTTTATTTGGTGGAAAATCGTTGCTTTATTCTCAATGTAATTAGTCCTTCCGATTCGCAAATGAACGCCGATACCAATCATTATTTTAATTCTTTCCGATTGTTAGGCTGGTAATTTTTGCATTTAAAACCATACAGATTCTGAGGCTGGCCCAAAATCTGTATGGTTTTAAAGTATCAACACACCAAATCATAAAATTCTACACGGTAGCTTGCTTGTTGGTTCATAAAAAATTGCTATATTCACAATGATTATTAACCAACACTGCTCCAAACCATGACTATCAATTGGCACGAAATTCCATTTTTTAGGCTCGTTATTCCGCTGATACTTGGCATTGCAAGTGCCATTTACTTGGATGCTTCCATTCCTTATGTGTGGTTGTTTATTTTAACCTTGACTGGCTTAGTCATTGGTTTTCAGATATTTAAACTACCTTTTCATCTCCGAAAAATCAATGGAATTAGCATTTTAGTTACGCTATTTTTATTGGGTTATCAATTGGCAATAGATGCCAATCAATTGCGGCAAGCCCATCATTTCTCAAACTTTTTAGCTGCCTCGTCAAAAACTACATTTATAGCTCAAATAGAAGAAATTCCCATAGCTGGTAAGTGGACAAAATGCAAATCAACCGTTCAATACCTTGATTCTCAATCTGTTTGTGGCGATGTGATTTTATACATCAAAACGGATAGCCTCAGCCAAACTTTGCAATATGGCGATGTAATAGCCATCAATGGTTATTTGAATAAAATACCACTGCCCAAAAATCCGAATCAGTTCGACTATTCCGCCTATTTGCATTTTCAAAACATTCATTATCAGTCCTTTGTAGCAGAAAACAGTTGGTCGCTTATCGCAAAAGAACAAGGAAACTCCTTTTTCACAACCCTATTTCATCTAAGAAAAAACTGTTTGAGTAAACTCAAATACTATCTTTCAGAGGAGAGTTATTCGGTAGGTGCAGCCTTGATTTTGGGCTACCGAGAAGCACTGACCGACGACATTCAAAACGCTTATGCCGATACGGGAGCTATTCACGTTTTGGCAGTTTCTGGCTTACACGTTGGGATTATTGCTTTGATTTTAAAGTATTTACTCGGCTTCATGCTCGGCAAAAATCCAAAGTTTCGAGCCTTTCAGCCGCCTATTTTGATAACTTTTCTTTGGCTTTTCGCCTTCCTCACGGGTGGGTCGCCTTCCGTGCTTCGAGCGGATACTATGTTCAGTTTCGTGACTTACGGTTTGTATATCAATCGCAAAAACTCGGTGTATAATAATTTAGCCATTTCCGCCTTCCTTTTGCTGATTTGGAATCCTTATCTCATAATGGCAGTTGGTTTTCAATTATCCTATTTAGCCGTTTTGGGTATCGTTTATTTTCAACCTAAAATTGCAAAACTGTGGTATATCAAGCATAAATTGCTACGATATTTTTGGTTACTGACCACCGTTGCCATAGGTGCGCAAATAGGGACTTTGCCCGTAAGTTTGTATTATTTTCATCAGTTTCCATTGCTTTTCATGCTCTCAGGAGTCATTGTCATTCCTGCCGCATCGCTTATTTTAGGCTTAGGCATTCTTACCATTATTAGCAGCTTTATTCATGTTTCCATTGGTCAGCCTTTCGGATGGCTACTGGATAAAGTGATTTGGCTGATGAATCAATTGATATTTCAAATTCAGAAAATTCCTATCAATAAAGTAGAAGGCATCCATGTAGATACGTGGATGATGTTACTCATTTTTGGTTGTATTTTTGGTTTGATTTATACCATTCAAATAAAGGCAAACAAGCGAGGAAAGGGCATTTTGATAAGTCTAAGCGCATTATTAGTTTTGGTTGCTACGGCTTCGTTTAGGGCTATTGAGAGCCAACGGCAGCAAGAAATTACCGTATATAGCATTTACAAAAAGTCGGCAATTGACATTATTGATGGCAATACGGCTTATACCTTAGTATCTTCCGATTTTGACAAAAAAACGTATGATTTTAATATCAAAAATTACCATACTAAAATCGGCATTCGGCAAAAAAATCAACTTACTCTCACGGATACTATTCAAACAAAAAACGTATTTTATAATGGTAGCATTTTATATTTTAATCAAACGACCATTTTGATACTTTCGCCCAATATTGAATGGAAAAAAATATCAAAGCTAAAAGTAGATGCCGTCATTGTCACAGGTAATCCATATTTGAAAATCAAGGAGTTAGCGAAGCATATTCATTTCAATACGATTATTTTTGATGCTTCTAATCATCAAAAAAGCGTTAAATATTGGATGAAAGACGCTCAACAACTTCAATTGAACGCCATTGATGTGGGTAAAGAAGGTTATTACAAATACTTTGACAATTAATGTTTTTTTGCCATATTCGTGTTTTTATAAAAGTTATACCTTAGTTTTGGAATACTCCTTTTAGATAAAACACTTTATTTTCTTTATTTTAAAAAAGGACATTCCAATAATTTAAATAAGTTTACATTTAATTGTGGAGACTATTGATTTTTTCAATGGCTTTGTATATTTTTAATTTTGAAAAAACTAAACTATTTAAGCGCAATCATAAATTGCCACCAAAATCAAACTAATTAATTAAATGCAACAACAGAATAATAAGCTCAGAGTAACTCAAGAGTACGAAAGATTGAGCGAAGAGCTAAAGGAACAGATTAAATTGGTTTATCCTTACGGATTTAGCCGACACTTGATTACGTTTAAGAATAGGGAAGGAAAAAACATCAAAGGGCTTCGATTTGAAACCGATGAGAAAATATACCTCATCCGCATGACAGTCGTAGAGGCGCAAAATATCATCTTGCGTGATGACGACTACGATGATGAAGGAAACTTGAAAGATGACGTAAAAGAAGAATACGAAGACAAATACGCTGACGTAGAATATCTTCCTGATGTGGACACTTTTGAGGAAGATGATAGTGATGATGATGATTAGGATTTTAAGTATTTAAAATGTCTAAGCTAATTTGTTCTTTTTCTTTTAAATACAGTGTTTCAAAAATTTCTTAATCTTACCTTAAATAACTTTTCTCCAATGGTGGCTTGCCCCATTGGACTTTGGTTTTCAGTGTAAACAAGGCGGCAAGCTATCTTGGAGTATATAAACAAACTTTTGAAACAATGTATTAAGCGTCGAATGCGTCCAACATTCGACGCTTAGGTTTTACCATAATTCTATCATTATACTCATTATGACCATACAATTAAACAATACGATTCCGCATCCTATCAAAGAAAATTTCAACACGCATTCCGATGTTTGGTATTCGGATTGTCGTTTTTCAAAAGGAAAATCCTATCTCACGACTGCTCCTTCTGGAAGAGGTAAATCTACTTTTTTACATATTTTATATGGTTTGCGGAAGGATTTTGATGGAGAGGTCATTATTTCTGATAAAAAAATCAACACGTTCACTCGAAACGATTGGGCGCAGCTTCGCCAAAAAGATTTTTCTATCGTATTCCAGAATTTGCGATTGTTCCCTCAATTGACGGGTCTTGAAAATATTCAAATCAAAAACCAGCTTCAAAGCGTCAAAACGCAAGCAGCCATCGAAGAAATGGCCGAAAGGTTAGGCGTAAAAGAGATTTTGCAACAAACTTGTGGAACGATGTCTTACGGACAACGACAACGAATAGCTATTATTCGGGCGTTGTGCCAGCCTTTTTCGTTTTTGCTATTGGACGAGCCTTTCAGTCATTTGGATGACGATAATATGAAACGAGCTTGTACTTTGATAAAAGAAGAAGTGCAACAACAAGGCGCAGGAATGATATTGGTCAGCCTTGGCGAGAAATACTTATTTGAATTTGATGAAGAGATTATTCTCTGAGGCAGGATAGGGAATGAGTAAATGAATGAATAGGCTACCGCTGTTTATGCAATTAGATGACAAAACAGCAGTAGCCTATTTTCTTATTTATTTACTCCCATTCTGTATCTAGAGCAAATTCATATCATTGAATACTGCCATTACTTTTTTGACGTGTTCTGCCGATTCGTTCAAAAGAGCCATTTCGTCCTCGTTTAGTTTCAATTCTAAAACTTGATTGATGCCAGACTTGCCCAATTTCACAGGAACGCCCAAAAATATATCATTCAAGCCGTACTCTCCTTCCAGTAAAGCACAACAAGGGAAAATACGATTTTCGTCTCTAACGATAGTTTCTACCATTTGAGCCGCAGCCGCACCCGGAGCGTACCAAGCAGAAGTTCCCATCAATTTCACCAATTCTCCACCGCCTTTTTTGGTTCTTTCTACGATAGCATCCAAAGTTTCTTCGTCAATCATTTCCGTCACAGGAATACCTGCTACGGTGGTATAACGAGGAAGCGGCACCATTGTATCGCCGTGTCCGCCCATCAATACCGCTTGAAAATCTTTAGGAGAAACATTCAAAGCAGTAGCCAAAAACGCACGGTAACGAGCCGTATCTAAGATACCAGCCATACCAAAAACACGAGTTTTGTCTAATCCAGAAGCCTTATAAGCTGCAAAAGTCATGACATCCAATGGGTTAGAAACCACAATGATGATTGGATTTGGAGAATGCTCCAAGATAGATTTTGTTACAGCAGTAACAATCTTAGCATTCGTAGAAATCAAATCATCACGACTCATGCCCGGACGACGAGGAATCCCCGCAGTAATCACTACGATGTCAGAATTAGCTGTATCTGCATAATTATCCGTACCTGTAATAGTTGTACTGTAATAATCAATTGGTGCTTGTATTGCCAAGAATCTAACGCTTTGCGCTTTTTGCAAATCGCCTTTGATATCCAGTAGAACTACTTCCTTCACCACATCCTTGTGTGCCAATACATTTAGCACACAAGGATGAAGTGAAGAAGGCAAAGCGTGGATTCTTGGCAACGAAACACTGTTACAGTACAACATTTGCGAGATAATTCTGACATCATGTATTGCCGACATAAATGATTTGATTTCTACGAGCTCTTAAAGATTGTTGCTGCTGTAACAAATCTATCTTGGAGCAGTTCTCCAAATCAATCATCATTGTGGTTTCTAACCATGACTTTTGCAACACTAAAACTTCTGAACAAAACTCGTGTTTTTGGCTTGCACTTTGGCTCTAAAAGACGTACATATTGAGATATACTGTTGTGACACGAAATGTTGACGAAAAATTTTGGATGCGCGTCTAGAAAAAACAAAAAAGGATTTCTGCTTGGTACTACTGAAATATCGTTAAAGACGAAAATCGTATTTTCCCTTGTTGTACTGGAAGAATTTGAATGATATATTTTTGGGCGTTCCTATGAGGAAATCGAAAATCAGAGACTAGGTGAAAGGCGAAAATGGCTCTTTTGAACAGATCGAGGAACGCATCAAAAAAGTAACGTGCTGGAACAGTATGAATTTGCTCTGGAATACAGAATGGGAGTAAATAGGTAAGAAAATAGGCTACTGCTGTTTTTTGTCATCTAATTCATAAACGCTTGATAAGCGCGTGTTCGTTTACTCATTCCTGTCTGTCATCAAATTCAAATAAGTATTTCTCGACTACATGGTAAGCTCGTTTCATATTGTCGTCGTCAAATGCAAGGCTGGCGCAACGCCCGAATAATAACTGACTAGTACACTAACTTTTGCATACAACCTTGTGCGACAAGTTTTCAAGACTTGGAAATCGATTGAGGAACAAATTCTGGAATACGATAAACTTTTGGCGAGTACCGATTGAGCGTGTTGACTTTTATCGAGCTCGCCTCTCCATCAAATCGCTCCTGTATAAAATATGTAAGCTCTTCCAGAAGGAAAACGTCGTGAGATAGGTTTTCCTTTTGAAAAACGACAATCGAATTGTGACGGATGCGGAATCATATTGTTTAATTGTATGAGTACTGTGTATAATGATAAATTATGGTAAAACAAGCGTCGGAAATTTGGACGCATTCTTACTGTATTGTTTCAAAAGTTTGTTTACTGTACTCCAAGATAACTTGCCATAATGGGGCAAGCCACCATTGGGGAAAAGTAGTTTAGGTAGATTAAATTTTTTGAAGTACTGTATTTAAAGAAGAGAACAAATTGAGAATCTAATCATCATCACTATGGAAATGCCTCAAAAATGTCCCGCGAGAAGATCAGCATAACTTGCTTCAAAAAGTTTCCTTCATCATCGTAATCGTCATCACTGCTTCATGCGGATGAAGATCGGTTTCAATCAGCTTTTCCTTCCCTATTCTTAAACGCTTGTCGGCTAAATCCATGAAAATTAAACCCAATACTTTAAAATTTTCCAAATACGGTTACTCACAACCCGACACATTTAATTAATTAGTTTTGATTTTGGTGGCAATTTATGATTGCGCTAAATAATTCAAAATTATAACCATTGAAAAATCAATAGTCTCCTGTAAATGTAAAACTTATTTATATTGGAATGTCCTTTTTAAAATAAAGAAATAAAGTGAGTATTCCAAAACAAGGTATAACTTTATAGAATATGGCAAAAAATACATTAATTGTCAAAATAGCAATAACCTTCTTTACCCACATCAATGGCGTTCGTTGAGTCTTTCATCCAATATTTTTTTGAAGGCATCATAATCGTATTGAAAACTGAATAGTGCTGAAA
>CALOED010000244.1:0-2348 GCA_942492005.1 uncultured Saprospiraceae bacterium | reverse complement strand
CGATATACAAATCCAAAATAAAATTGGATTTTAGATTTAAGTTGGTTGAACTTGGTGCGGACACTCGGAACGCCCCAACCGATTTGAGCATTCCTATCAAAGTATTTCGACAATGGCTCACTTTGTTTCTTTTGTCCGCTTTGGGCAGTATTTCTATCACAAGATGGCCAATATGAAGCACGCCCACATATTCGCAAAACTGCACACCCCGATGAATGAGGCTGTAATAAGGCACACCCTTTTCGCCATAAAACACCTCTAAAGCAGCTCGATGTTTTTCTTCAAAAATGACAACTTTATTGGTTTCCGTATCTTTGAATCGTTCGCCTATTTTCAAGCGTTGATGTTCAAAAACCGTTATTTTAGGTATTTGCATCATCGCTATTTTCTTTTTTCAAGAGTCTATTTATTGCTTTTACAAAATCATCATCTGGCATCTGAATAGCGTCGATTATCGTATAAATCACTTTACCAGTGTAAGCATCTGCATCATAGTAGTCGCCAACAGATGCAAAGATATTTTGAGTGTCTTTCACTTCTTTTCCTTGGCAAAAACCCTCGCCTAACACCAATGTTATTTTGCCATAATCACCATAAAAATATTCTTGCAAAAGCGGAATGATTTTTTTACCAAATGCTTCTTTTAAGTCTTTGATATTCTTGGCATTGATAAAATAACTATGCCCAATCAAATGGTCTTTATCCAAAAGTATTTCGATTCGTTGATTAATAGTCGTTAAAATCTCTTGGGGATTTATATCATCTAAATCTTCGGGTAACAATTCGGGTTTTGGCGGCATTTCAGTAAAACTAAAACGCCTTCTCAATGCGCTATCCAAAGCCTCTACGCTTCGGTCGGCGGTGTTCATTGTGCCAATAAGATAAAGGTTGGGCGGCACACCAAATTGGTTTTCAGTGTCTTTGGAGTATGGCAAAGTCACTCTCAATGCTTCTTTGCCTCCTATTCGCTTATCTTGTTCCAAAAGCGTAATAAGTTCTCCAAATATCGAAGAGACATTGCCACGATTGATTTCATCAATAATAAGGACAAAGTTTTCCATTCTTTTAGCCGTAGAAGAATAGTTGTAATTAGATTTCAGGTAATCTGTCACGCCTCGATAGTAACCCTTCCACGCCATGAAGGCAATTTCTCCATTGATTTCTTTTATAAAATCATCTTTAGTAAGCGAACCAGATTTATTATCGGATTTTCCTGTATAAAGGTTTAGGTTGTTGTTCTTATTCAAACTGACCCAAAAAGATTTCCCCGTTGGTGTTCTTAATTCAACTTGTTCTTTTTCTATCAATTCTTCCGAAAACTGCTTATAAGCGGTATTAAAATCTGACTGATTGGGTGTTTCCGCAGCTTGGCAAATCTGTTTAAAAATTCCATCTTGCACTTTATAAGTCACGGGTTCGCCTTCTTTTTCAGGTTCTTGCGGCTTGATGCCTTCCACAAAATCTTCGTAACTCATGCTTTGGTGGAAAGTGGTAAATACAATTTGCCCCGAAGATTTTAAGCGTTGAAATTCTGCTCGTATGATTTTCCTTCCTTGATTTAAATCAAAAGTTGGGTTGGCTATTTCAATCGCTTTATTAATCGTATGATAGGTTTTTCCAGTGCCTGGAGGTCCAAATAAGATTTGATTTTTAGGAATAAGAAGGTTTGATTTTTTGTTTTTATTTAACATAATAGCCATTAGTTCTTCATAATATTTATCATACTCTGGAAATTCGGAATCGTATCTCGTAATATCGGTTAGGGTTTTAACGGGTAAATAGTAAGGGGCTTCCCAGTTTCCAAATAATTTCCAATCTACTCGGCGGCAACTTTTGTAACTTTTCCTTTTTTTATCATAAAAATAATCAGAAACCACCACACCATAGCCCAACAATTCGTGCCGCCCCTTTTTGGCTATCACCATATCGCCTTCCGACATCACAGATGAAAATTCAAAATTGGCAGTTGCGTCATTTACTTTTGAACTCTTCGTTGCTTCTATCTTTTGAAGTCTCTTAACTATTTCCTCTTTAGAATTATAATTAGTCAAATCTCCTAACTCATTCCAACCCAAAGCCATGATATTTTCTTGCCTAAAATTTTCCCACATTTCCGCTTTTTCGCCCGGAGAATAGAGCCAATATCTTACTTCATTATCTAGCTCCTCTTCGCCCTCTTCTATTTCTTCCAGTTTGTTTTCTAAGGTTCTATACAATATATCCTGCGCCAATAGCAAGTAGTTTTTATCTTCAAAAACGCCATCGCTTAATTTTTCTTCGACCAACGCCAGCAACTCCGCATCGCTCTTGATATAAGTCTCAATAAAGTCATTGATGAGTTCTAATAC
>CALOED010000243.1:0-19016 GCA_942492005.1 uncultured Saprospiraceae bacterium | reverse complement strand
AACACAAGATCGGTTGAAATTGTTAACCGCTTAACTGGGAAAAAGAAGAAAAAAGCATATTAATGTCTATGGGTAGTTATTGCAAGATCTTCATTATAAGTGGAAGTATAGTCATTGGATCCATTTGCTAAATGAACTTAAACGTTCGACGCATGATTCCCGGGAACTTGAGTAGAATCCGATATTGGATCCGGGAAACTAGGATTTTGAGGATTTAAGATGGATATTGCATTTAATGATTTAAAAAAACAGTATCGTACCATTCAAGATGAAATTGACGCCAAAATTCATGATGTCATTACAGAGTCTGCCTTTGTTGGGGGTAAATACGTTCGAAATTTCGAACATGAATTTGCCCGCTTCTGCAATGCGCAACATTGTGTGGGCGTTGGCAACGGCACGGACGCCCTTTATATCGCTCTGCGGGGCTTGGGTATCGGGGCCGGGGATGAGGTGATCACGGCAGCCAATTCATTCATTGCCACCTCGGAGGCTGTAACCATGTCCGGCGCATCGGTCGTATTCGTCGATTGCGATCCGGAAACCTATAACATTGATGTCGATAGAATAGAGCCGGCTGTCACCAAAAAGACCAAAGCAATTATTCCGGTGCACCTATACGGACAGCCGGCAAATATGTCTAAAATTAAGGCTATTGCCGCTAAATACAAACTTTTTATTATCGAGGATGCCTCCCAGGCTCACGGCGCGACCATCGACAATCAACGGGTGGGGACATTTGGCGATGTGGCCTGTTTTAGCTTTTATCCTGGAAAAAATTTAGGGGCATACGGTGATGCCGGTGCCATTGTCACGAATAACGAGGAGTTGGCGCGGGAATGCAGAATGACGGTCAATCATGGATGCACTGAAAAATACAACCATCGATTTGAAGGCATCAACAGCCGCCTGGACGGATTACAGGCGGCGGTTCTCAGCGTCAAACTTCGGTATCTGGAAGATTGGACGAAAAGACGATGTGCTAATGCGGCCTTATACCGTCAATTCCTGAAGGACAGCCATGTTATTTGTCCCACAGAAAAAAGTGGCTTGCGACACGTTTATCATTTGTTCGTTGTCCGCCTTGCGGGGCGCGATACGATTCAAGCCGCAATGAAGCAGCGCGGTATCGCCACCGGAATTCATTATCCGATAGCACTACCTTTCTTAGATGCTTACGACCATCTGGGACATCGCCCTTCGGATTTCCCCGTTGCCTATCAATACGCCGCAGAAATTCTCAGCCTGCCGATGTATCCGGAACTGGAAAGAGATCAAATTGAATATGTGTGTGCGCAGTTACTGGATATCCAGAAAAACAGAGAAGTAGAGCAGGTAACTGCTTAACGTCTGACAACGTCTCTGCCATCATCATCTAATCCTCAGTCCGTCATTCATGCCCTCTCTATGCTTTTAAAATTATTACAGTCAAATTATCTAAAAAACATAACTACACTCATGGTGGGGACGACTATTGCACAATTAGTCCCTATTCTAATTAGTCCTTTATTAACGCGATTATATTCTCCAGACAACTTTGGTCAAGTTGCTCTGATAATGAGTATTTCTTCAATTTTAACCGTTTTTGCTACATGCCGATATGAAATGGCAATAATATTGCCAAAAGAGACTAAGGACGCGCTTAGTTTAGTGATGCTAATTTTTATTTTGTCACTTGTTTTTGCAATCGCTTTGACAATAGTTATTTTTATTTTCAATAACCAGATATGTCAAATATTAAAAAATGATAAAATAGCTAATTGGTTATATTTTATACCCGTTTTTGTTTTCGTCACTTCGATATACCGAGGTTTTTATTTTTATTCAAATCGAGAAAGCTTTTATAAACATATTTCCTACAGTAGAATTGCACAGGCCTTTTTTCAATCCGGTTTTAAAGTAGGAACAGGACTCTTGTCATTTAAAGTTGCAGGTTTATTAGGAGGGAATTTGATCGGTCATATTGCTTCTACATTTTTACTGGGCTCTAAAATTGTAAAAAATGAAAAAGCAAATATCCAATCAATCAAGAAACAAGATATTATCAGTCAGGCCGTTAAATATAAGCAGTTTCCGAAATATTTATTGGTATCCCATAGTATTGGAACGATTAATTTGGAAATTCCCATTATTTTTATATCAAAATTTTTCTCTTCTATTATAGTCGGATATTATTCTTTGTCCAAAAGAATTGTTTCTTTACCAATCCAATTTATTGCCCAAGCTGTAGGGGATGTATTTCGCCAAAAAGCATCCGATGAATATAGAAAATATGGACAGTTTGATAAACTATTTTTGAAAACTATCATTACTTTATTTCTTATAAGTCTTATTCCTTTTATTATTTTATATTTATATTGTCCTTTTTTGTTTTCTATTATTTTTGGAGAAAATTGGAGAATTGCCGGAGAATATGCCCAAATTTTGAGTGTTACAGCATTCATTGGATTTGTTTCAAAACCGGTAGATAAGTGCGCGATAATCGTGGGAAATACTCAATATATCTTGATTTGGCATGTGCTGAAACTAGTGCTTAATTTAGGTGCGATATTGTTCTACTTATTTTTCAATATTTCAATTGAACAATATCTTTGGATATTGGTCTTTATTAATTGTTCTTTATACATACTAGATCTTATTGTTGAATATAGATTTAGTTTAGGAAACAGATCTATTTTTTAATCTCTCCTGGGTTTAATAGCCCGCTGCTTGCTACGATAAAAGTGAGTAAAATCCAAAAAATATGACGCTCCGCGGCTTGCCGCGGAGAGATTTCATTATATCAAAACATATGAATTTTGAGAGCATTATTATGAACGAGCTAGAGTGGAAGAAAAAATGGATAGTTTTACCCGGTAGACGCACAAGGATTTTGGCAGATTGATTAAAAATTCACTAAAAATAATTATACCTTCAGCGTTTATAGCAATATACAAAAGAATCAGAAGAATGATGTTTTATACCAATTACGATAGCTCCGCTTATTGGCGGAAAAGAGCCAGTAAACCGGATCAAGCTGCAGTCATGTGGAAGAATCAAGCGTACAATGAATTATATAGAAATCTTCAAAAGAAGATTATTGAACCATATGTGTCTTCATTAACTTCGGGATCCAAAGCATTGGATATAGGCTGTGGTATTGGCGTCGTTAGTGAAATGATATTGTCAATTAATCCGAATATAATTATAGATGCGGTTGATTTTCAGGAAATGATCCAAGTTGCTGGTGCTAGAATCTCAAAAAATAATATAAACTTTATTTCAAGCTCCGCAGAGGCCTACAAGATTCAGGATGAAACCTATGATTTGATTATTTCATCGGGTTGTTATTCCGCTATCAGAAATATTAAGACCCTAGAAAAATCTTTAATGAACGGATGCCAAATGCTTAAAAAAGGCGCGATAATGTTACTTATTGATCCGTTTCATAAATGGAACTATTTGGCTAGAGCCAAATATGGCTCTAAACAGGTGATAGATTATGTTGGTAGGTTCGGCTTGAAACTTCAAAGTAAATCCGGTGTTTTATTTTGGCCTTTTAGAGAATGGCTTGCTAAGTCGGATATAAGCGGTCCTAAGCTGGAATTTAGATTCAGGTTGGGGGAGAGACTTTTAAATCATCTGGGGCAACATATGTGGGCTGACTATAAAGTGTTAATATTTAAAAAGGTCGATCCTTCATAAGATTTATAGGTCTGAAGCAAATCATAGGTAAATAGTTTATGTCACGTCGCATACGATTAGCAGGTCTTTGGTCTCGATGCATATTTTTATTGCTTTTTATTGGGTTGCACTTGTTTCCGTATAAATTCATTGCTTATTTTGTTCGCAAAAAGTTAGAAAGGCCTGGTTATGTTTTTACTAGTTTTTTTTCTGGAAGAGTATCTTTATATCAATTGGCTTCAACCTTGAGAAAAAAAAAGAAACGTCAAATCGCGTTATTGCCCGATTATGTTTGCAATGTCCTTTTTCGTGCTTTTCGTATGGCTGGGTGGAAAGTGGTTTTATATGAGACTGACAAATTTTTTGAGGCCGATTTATCAAATGTTAAAGAAATGATTGAGAAATTTGACCCCGGCGTTTTGGTTGGGGCCTCCGTTTTTGGTTCATCCGGCTTATTAGATTTATTATCAAATGACAGCCTTGTGCGTATCTTGAATGAAAAAAAAGTCGATATCGTTTTAGATATTGCACAAGATGTCAGACTGGTTGAAAAACTTCCGGCAGATAGTGCATCCGTGCACGCGGTTGTCAGTTTCAACGATAAATCTTTCCTGGGTGCAATGGGTGGTGGGGTGTTGTCGTCCTGCGAGATCTTTTCTGATGTCGTCAAGCTTTCCTCTCGGCATGTTTTTATGCTTTATAAGTGGCTATTCTTAAAGCTATTCTGGAGATACATAGATCTCTTGAAAAGCAGTGGCCGGTCTAATCTAAAGCAATCTTTTGAATATTCAAAATGTGGCTCATTTCCCCATGAGTTTGTCGTGTATCATGTCCCTAAAATTCAATTGATTCTCGGGCTTATTGGTTTGAGCGCGCTCCCATTTTTCAATAAAAAAAAGGCGCCGTTATTGAAAACTGATATGCATTTAAAAACCCGCTATTCAAGTGGAGCCGCTTTCTTAATTGCGAAAGATCGATCTATAATTGATGGCGTTAATGAATATAGAAGGATAAAGAGACCTTATGCGATTGATTCAAATTCTGCAAAGAGCCTCCATCCAGAGCTTATCGCGATACATAATAAAGGCTTTATGGATTATGTGTAGCACTATTAAAATATTTCCCAATATTATATGTCCATTTGGAAATCGTATGGTTCCAAAATTATATCAGTTGCAGAGATGGGAAAAAACTGTGAGAATTGGATGTCTAATCGAATTGAAAAAATAAGGCGAATTTTACTATTAGAACCTCATTTAGATCAGGCCGTTGCAATAGCAAAGTATTTAAAAAAAAAATCTAAGAGCACCCATATTACCGCTTTATTTGAAACTGAGCCATCGTTCATACTTAAGCAAAGATATTTTGATAATATAATCGTTGATAATTTAAAGAATATTGATTTAAGCAAATATGATTTAACAATTCCAACAGGGTCCACAAGTACTTTTCAATTATTAAATATAAAAAATCCAGTTACTATTGGAGATATCGAGTTCAAAAAAAGTAATCTAATCGTATTAGATAAGCTACAATTCCTTGAGATTGTAAAATCTTTAGATATTCCCATTCCTCAAACGTATAAAAATATAGATAATATCGATAATTTTCCTATTTTTTACAAGGAGCTAAAAGAAAAGAATGGCGGAGGTAGGGGTAAAGTCAATAATCAAAATGACCTGGATTTATTAATAAATAACCAAAAAATATTTTTCCAAGAATATATCGACTCACCCTTTACCGTTGGCGTCGGATTTCTCTCGAAAGATGGTGTCCTAGTTTCATCTTTTATCCAAAAGGAAATACTTAGTTCTCCGATTACCGGGGGGTCCGGTGTAATACTTGAACAAATAAAGAATAAAACCCTCATATATTATACTGAAAAAATTGTAAAAAAAATTTGTTACTCAGGTTGGGGCCTGGCAGAGTTTAAATATTGTCCAAGGCAAAAAACCTATGTCTTTATGGAATTGAACGCCAAATTTTGGGCATCTTTAGAACTTACTTTTTTAAATAATCAAAGTTTTTTAAAACATCTTTTTAATATTGAGTATAAACCAAAAAAGATAAATACCATAATATATTTGAATCGATCTTTAGGTATCGGATTCAAAAATGCTTTTGCTCCTCTACTGAAATATTTTTATAAAAGTAAAATTATCAACACTAAATTATATTTTTATCAGTTCCTAGCTAAAAAAAAACAAAAATTGCTCAATTAAGAAAATAGCATTTATCTGTTTCCCGTTAGAATGAAATTATACTAAGATTGATTATAGATTATATGCAGCCTGGGCTATATATTCGTATAGATGAGTCCTTTAAAACTTTTGAGAGACACATACGATATACCTACAATATATTGTTAAAAGAGATTCTAGATGTTTTTGTAAGTACCCCCATTCATTTTGCCTATGGCAAATACCTAAGAAAAGAAGGTATTTCAGACAAGGCAACGATTCAAATAATCCCATCAAATTTTTTTTATAAAGAGAGATACCTTTCCAAAAGATCTATGCCGAGCCGGCCGGTTTTAGAGATGGACACTGCTGAGGCGCGGGCATATGGAAGAGGAGTTTGTGACGCCAAACTCCCTGTTTTATTTTGCGGTGAAGGTGAACGAAAATTATACATTAAAAAGCTAAATAATTTATTGATTACAAATGCTGACTTTATTGCTTCTGCTTTTTTTATGCTCACAAGGTATGAAGAAATCGTTGCTGATCAAGAGGATGAGTATGGTAGGTTTCCATTCGCCCATAGCATTTCATATAAAGAAAATTTTTTTCAGCGCCCCATTGTGAATGAATATGCTGAAATGCTTTGGGACTGGATAGTTGCCTTGGTGCCTCAGGCAAGACGAAAAAAGAAAGCGTACCAAATAAGGGTAACTCATGATATCGATCAGGTTAGAAAATATGGCTCGATACCAAGAGAGATTAGAATCGGTGCATCATTAGCGATCAAGCATCAAAAGCCATGGACAGCAATAACGCATCTTACCGGCATGATGAGGACAAGGCTAGGATACTGCAAAGATCCCTACGATAGCTATGATGAACTGATGGATATCAGTGAGCAACTTGGCGGTACCAGCTGTTTCTATTTCATGGCTGAGGAAACGGGATCCTCTGACAAGCGTTACGAGGTTACGAGGATGGATGTCGTCAACGTCATAGAAAATATAATTAAAAGAGGACACAACATCGGACTACACCCTGGAATAGGTTCATATCTTTGCCTCGAAAAGTTGTATCGCCAGAAAGAAAAGCTGGATAAAGTGCTCGGATACCGCGACTATGGAGGGCGCCAGCACTATTTGCAATGGAAGGCGCCGGATACCTGGCGCTTGTATGAACAGGTTGGGCTAACTTATGACAGCTCCGTAGGATACGCTGAGATGCCGGGATTCCGCTGTGGAATATGTATGCCTTTTTATGTTTTTGACGCAATAGCAGGCAAACAGCTGAATTTGAGAGAAATTCCCCTGATTACAATGGATACGTCTTTATATTCGCAAAAGTACAATAACGCAGACGATTTCAAAACAAAAGACAACTTGTTGAGATGTATTAAAGAAAACATTAAAAAGGTCTCTGGAAATTACTGCTTGCTATTTCACAATACATATCGCTACAAATATGGAATTGATGCCTTGAATCGTCTTATAAATGATTAGAGCAAACACACCGGGACAAGAGTGTTTTTCAATATGCCAACCAAATAGGCGAGATTTAAACAAAGCAAAACGATCGTGAAAAAGGATCGAATCAAGAGGGGCTGTATTATGGAGAAAAAATTAGGAATAGTGGAATTGGTTAACTCCATCTCTGAGCTTGCAACAGTACTGGGACCAAAAGATCAAAATGTATCTCGCCCGGATTCGATAGATACTACCGAAGAACACGCCTTTACGTTTTTCTCAAAAAAAGATACAAATGCATTAAAAGCCATTAAAGCTTCTCGTGCCAGAGTCGTTGTATGCTCGTCCGAAATCGATTTTTCTGAAGACGACTATCGCAATAAAACGCTGATTTTGGTAAAAAATCCAAGACTCGCCTTTATTGAAATAGTTCAAAAATATTTCACGACCCCAAAAGCGCCTGGTATTTCAACTTCCGCTCTGATTAGCGAAAATGCAGATATCCATCCGAGCGTTCATATTGGACCCTATGCATATATCGGAGACTGTAAGATAGGTGAAGGCTCGGTCATCTATGGAAACGTTTATATATATTCTAATGTAACCATTGGCAGAAATGTGACGATTCATTCAGGCACCACCATTGGTGTTGAGGATGCATTTGCCTATGAGAGAAATTCCAAGGGAGAGTTGATAAAATTCCCGCATTTTGGTGGTGTTATTATTGAAGATGATGTCGATATCCACGTGCACGTGAACATTGACCGGGGAACATTTGGCAATACCATTATTGGCCGAGGCAGTAAAATAAACCGATATGCACATATCGGACATAACGGCATTGTCGGCAAGCACTGCCAAATAGGGGGTCAATGCTTTATCGCCGGAAGTTGTGTTATCGGTGATTTTTGTGAGTTGGCACTTTGTTCATGTGTTCGAAATGGAACTAAACTGGGCAATAATGTTATGGTTGGGATGGGTTCTGTCGTTACTAAAGATGTTGAAGATGACTGGATTGCCTATGGTGTTCCTGCCAAACCTGCAAAAAAGAATAAAACTCCACCGTGGAGAGCTACAAGCTAATTCGATTTGGCAATTATGCTCTATTAACATACAACTTTTTGAAAATGGAACCTCAAGTATTATGACTACAATAGAAAATTCCGACAAAGATGACTTTTTTGATCTGGCTGACGTCTTGAGAGTTATATGGAAATGGAAATATATTATCATAGCAGGTGTTTTTGTATTTACAGTTATCGTTGCAGTTGTTTCTATCAATGCGAAAAAAGTTTACCGACTAGAAATGACCATACGACCGGGAAATCTCTCGATAGGTGAACAGGGAAACATCATACACATTGATTCTTCGGGAAATATATCCGCACTGATCAATACCGGAACTTTTGATGACAAAATATTAGCGTATTTAAAAAAGGACGGTCTTAATGATTTGCCCGATTCTTTTCGTTTTGAAACCCATATTCCAAAGGGTTCTGAAACCATAAAAGTTGCGTATGAAACCTCAAACACTGACATTGGAAAAAAAGCTTTAAACTACCTTGTGGTCTGTTTGACAGAACTTTATGAAAAACTGGTGCTTCATTATAGAAAAAAGCACGAAATGAGAATCGATGAAATTAATAATACAGTGAATAATTTAAATCAAATAAAAAATTCTGAAAACAAAAATATTGAGAATTTTAATTCAAGAATAGTGGAGCTAAAAAAAGAAATTGAATTTAGCAACGAAAATACAAAAAAACTAAGCCAGGAAAGACATAGATTTATAAGCGGGCCTAGTCGAGAAGACAACATTTTGCAAGCCCTAATATATAGCAACACCATCCAGCAGAATTTATCACTCACAAATACCTACAAACGTGAACTTAACGACTTTTTGCAGGAACGCGAGAATATTCTTCAAAAGATAAGTGAATATGACAGTAAAATTAACGCTTCAATGATTAAAATTGAGAATGAAACGTTTAATAGAGATATTATTACCAATATCCACGTTATTCAGCAACCGATTTCCGGTATCAACCCGGTAAAGCCGAAAATAAAGCTGAGGATATTATTGGCTATCATTACAGGCTTTTTCTTCATGATATTTTTTACTTTTCTACTCGACACTATATCAAAGAAAAACAGCCATTCGAAGCAGATGCCTGGCCGTAACGTACTAACAGCATAGGGGACAGTTTTAGATGCGAAAAGAGTTAGTGAATATACTGAGAGAGCCAAAAACGGGAAATCGACTTTTCGTCCATACCTTATTGTCAAAGGGAAATGATTCTGAAGAGATTATTAACGGTTTGCTGTGGGATAAAACAGGATTGGCTTTCCCGATTGTTGCGGGTGTGCCCGTGATGATTGAACACGCATTTAATAAATCATTTTTGGATGAATATTCAGCTGAAATTCAAAGTTTGAAAGAAAAGGTTGATCTCGATATTCGTTTGAAGCATTCATCAAATGACTGGAGCTTTTCCAAGGAATGGCAATATCATTTTGACAGTAGACTTCAGAGAACTTGGGGCTGGACAACAGAAGAGAGGATGGAACAATTCTATCTTGAAACATTGACCGATCCGCTGTGGTGTAAAAATAAGTGGATTTTGGATGCAGGTTGTGGCAATGGCCAGCTTACGAATATATTAAACCAAACTGGCGTCACTATTGTTGGAATTGATTATTCAACTAGTGTTTTTGAGGCCGAAAAAAACAAAACATCTAAATATGTTCATTTCATTTTAGGCGACCTCCAATTACCACCATTTGCCACTGAGTGTTTTGACTTAATTTTCTCAAATGGAGTTTTGCATCACACTCCAAATACGAAAGCTACCTTTTTTCAGGTAGCCAAGCTAGTTAAGCCCGGAGGACGATTTTATTTATGGCTTTATCGGCGCTCGGAAAAATTAGTTAGACGCTATCTTATTATTCCGGCGTTAGATGTTGTTCGCAAATTTGTTAGTAGACTGCCAAGGAAAGGGCAGTCAATTTCGGTCAAAGGCTACGCGGCTCTATTACACCTTAAACACCAAATCTGGAAACCGCGTAAGCGTCTCTCTTATACAGAAAAGGTTATTAGCGCCTATGATAGTTTGACGTGTTTGTGGAGACATTATCATACACCAATGGAGGTTTCTAGTTGGTTTTTTGAAAATGGTTTCGGTCCGGCATCTTTAACACACTGGGATAATCCCAATGGTTTTGGAATGGTTGCAACCAAGCAAGAGGTAGCGAATTTCAAAACCCCAGGAAGCAATTGGGGTATAGAACGCGTTCAAAAACGATTCTACCGCTAAAACAATTCTGCCATTCTGTACTTTATCATCAAAATATCAATCCGGACAGCTATAGGGTCTTATCTATCAAAGTGGTAAATCACCACATAATTATTCCTGCAAAAAGAGGTAGTAGCGCTAATCAAATACAATGATTTAATCATTAGGACAGATCAAACTATTCTAAAGTTGAAAAATGTCAATCCCTATTGAGAAAAAATCCAATATACGAATATGCCTTTTAACAAGATCTCACAATCCTAATGACCCGCGGATTCATTCTCGATTTGCTCTGAGTCTGGTCCACGCCGGGAACGAGGTTGTCATCATTTGCCGTATCCCCAATGATCAACCTCGCTCTGTTCGAATAATCAATAATGTTAAATATGTCTGCGTACCGCGTTCTCGCTACCCAAAATGGGACGTTATACAGACGTTGAAGCTTTTAATCGAAGCCTGGCGAGTCAAAGCAAGTATTTATATTTGTTTTGAAATAAGGACGCTCCTTGTGGCGATAATTCTAAAATTAGTAAAACGGGTAAAGGTTATCTATGATTGCCATGAGTACAAAGCGGAGTATTATGGCGTGCTTTTCCCGACATTAATACGTGGGACAGCATCTATCTTGATCCATCGGATAGAAAAAACGCTTTCAAAACTATCCGACTGCATCTGGTGTGTTAATGATCATATTTCCCTGGGCTTTAAAAATAAGGGTAAAAATCCGATTGTACTCCAAAATTTTCCAAGAAAAGAATTATTTACCAATATAGAACAAGTGCCCGATATTATTTCATCGAAATACAAGAACCGGAAGGTCTTGATTTACGTCGGCGGAATATCAGAAGATCGCGGCATTACAGCCTGTTTGTATGTAATGTCACATTTAAAGAAATTGGTTCCTCAAGCCTTTTTTTTGTGTATTGGCCGTATTGATCCTAGTTATAAAAAAAAAATAGATTCAATCGTCAAAGAAGAATCATTGAAAAATAACGTGGAATTTACAGGGCGCATTGAACACGATCATGTTCCCGGTTACCTGCGATTGGGCGATTTAGGCGTATTTCTCGTTCTGCCGGCCAACAGACATTTCGATTGGGGAGAGCCAATAAAATATTTCGAATATACTGCTGCGGGGCTTCCAGTCGTTATGAGCGATCTGCCTGCCAAAAGGGCACTAATTATGAAACACGGCAATGGGATACTCGTAAATCCTTTAAATGAGGGGGATACGGCCAAAAAAATAGCGAATCTTTTAAACGATACTTCATTGAGAAAAAAAATGGCAGTCAGAGGACTGACGGCCTTTGCGGCAGAGTTGAACTGGAATGAAATTGAACACAAGATGCTGAATTCGATAAGACATTTATCCCGCTGAACTTCAGCTGATTTTGCATCATAATTTAGTGTATTCGAAATGTTACACTTAATTTATTTTTTCAATTAAATTTATTTCAATTCGAAATATGCCGGTTGCTTGCGGCCAGGAGCTTGATTCATTATTGAGAAAAAATTGATCATATTTGTGGTATCTATATCAACATTGCTTTTTATTGGCGGCGCCTTCCCATATGGATTTCCCTTATTCGCTCCTTCTGTCTTGACCTTATTCTTTTTGTTTGTATTCATCAAAAATAAAATTTTTTTTGATAAAAGTAATCTTTTTTACTTACTTCTTTTAGCGATTTATTTATTACCAATTAGTTTTTTTGGGACACTTTACCCAAAAAACCTCTTTGATATTATAGACGGACTAGTCGTTTTTATTTTCTTTATTATTTTTCAAAACACAACTGTGAACCGGCAACAATTCAATCAGTACACAAAATATCTGCAAAATGGCATTTTTTTTTCATCTTTTATTTTTGCCGGACTCGGCCTTGTAAAGATGTTTTTTCTTTTGCAAGGAACTAAGATCTCGGTACTTTACCACAGTGGTGGCGAATATCCCTGGGGAAGTTCACTGGTAGCTGACTATAATATATTTGGATTATGCCTGATATCTGGTTTGATATCAGGTTATTATATATTGAAACGTCAAATTTCGTTTGCATATTATGTGTCTTTCAGCTTAATGAGCCTGATCATTTTTTCAGCGTTACTATTTTCATCATCGAGGCGCACATGGTTTGTTCTGTTCATTTTACTTTTAGTGAGCAGCGGTATTTTTCTTAAAAATGCGGTAATTAAATTTTTTCTTTTTTTGAGTACGCTTAAATTTAATCGAACTAAGCTGTTAAAAATAAATGCAATGGGCATCGCCCTGGTTTTTATTATTTTCGGTATTGTAAAATTTTTACCTGAAGATATATCGATTAAACATCCACATCAGTTAACTCGGATAAAGAATCGGTTTGTCAATATTAAAAATATTTCCGGAAGCCAGTCGAATCTAGCCAGTCGATCCGAGCGTTACGAATATGCCTTTCATCTAATCAATGAATATTCGATTTTACATTTGATATTTGGAAACGGATCAAATTATCTTCGGAATTTTGGTCAAAAATTCAGTGGGTCCGGTTATGACTATCCCCATAATGCCATTTTAGCCACTGTCCTTCAATCCGGACTAGTCGGTGCACTCTTGGTTCTTGGGTATATATGTTACTGCTTTTTTTTATATCTGAGGCATTTTAGATTCAAAGAAACCAGGTTTTATTTTTTGATAATGCTGATATCTTCATTTTATTATTTTTTTAGCGGCAATTCTATTTTTTCCAGTAAAATATACATTTTTTTCACCCTGTTAATGCCATTTGCAATAAGTAGAATATACAAATCGAAACATTAGAAAATATAACATTGAGATGAATCAGGAGGATATGCAAGTGGGAAAAGATAATAATAAGATTGTTATTTTCGCTCCTCATACTGATGACGGTGAAATCGGATGTGGTGGGACCATCGCAAAATATATCGAAGAAGGTAAAGAAATCTACTATGTTGCTTTTTCCATCGCCCGTACAAGTGCAGTTCAGAATGGTTTTCCGGAAAATATTCTTGAAATTGAGGTCAAAAAGGCCACAAAAACACTGGGAATTCCGGATGACCACTTAATCCTGTTTGATTTTCCGGTAAGAAGATTTCCTGAACATCGTCAAGATATTTTGGAGGAAATGATAACCCTAAGAAAGAAAATACAACCGGACGTTATTTTTGTACCGTCCACAAATGACATCCATCAGGATCATCAGGTTATCGCCAAGGAGGGCCTTAGGGCATTCAAAAAACATACGATTCTGGGCTATGAGGAACTATGGAACAATATCGTATTTGAATCTAGAAGTTTCGTCGTTTTAGAGAAACGGCACATTCAAAAAAAGATCGAAGCATTAAAATGTTACGAAAGTCAGAGACACCGGACTTACTTAACAGAGAGAGCCGTGTGGGGTGTCGCCGAGCTCAGGGGTACACAGCTTGAGGGAGGATATGCGGAATCCTTTGAAGTGTTACGATGGATTGTACGCATTTAAATAAAAATGCCAGGATTGTACCATAAAAGCTAGCTTTTTTGGAGATGATTTGAACTATGTGTGGAATTGCCGGAATACTGAATCGTGACCACAAACCAGTTGACGTAGATAATCTGGCAAAGATGCTGTCTGCCATCAGACACAGAGGCCCTGATGACTGCGGAATGGTGCTTTTTGATCCAAAACTTAGTGATCGCAAGGACGGCGTTGTCGAGCTTCATCAAGATGAGCTGACAAAACTAGAAGGAGATCGAAGGAATTGTAGTGTGGCTCTTGGACACAACCGGTTGAGCATTTTGGACCTATCTGAGCGAGGCCACCAACCCATGAGTTGCGGAGACGGTTCTTTATGGATTGTTCACAATGGAGAAATATATAATTATTTGGAACTCAAAGAAGAACTATTTTCGAAAGGTTATGAGTTTAAATCAAATACGGATACAGAAGTTATCTTAAATTCATATCGAGAGTGGGGTTGCGATTGTCTTAAAAAATTTAACGGAATGTGGGCATTTGCTATCTGGGATCGTCGAAAAAGGAATTTATTTTGCGCCAGAGACCGATTTGGTATCAAACCGTTTTATTATTATTTCAATGGTCGGTTGTTGCTTTTTGCATCTGAAATAAAGGCAATTCTAGCTGCCGGTATCCCTGCCATGCTTAACATGGAAACCCTGCTTTCCTATTTAATAATTGGAATTACTCATCATACGAAACAGACATTCCTTAGAGACATATTTGAACTGCTGCCCGGACACTATATGTCCTATGATTCCTCCAATGCGAACATCGAATTTAAACAGTACTACGCTCTGCCAAAGATCGGTGATAACGGGCACACAACATCCTTAGAGTTGGCACTTGCCTTAAATCAATCTGTGAAATTTCGGTTGAGAAGCGATGTTCCTGTTGGAACTTGTCTTTCCGGTGGAATCGACTCCTCGACAATCGCAAGCATAGCTTCCAACATGTACCGCCGAAATTCCAATACGAAATTTTCTGCCATAACTGCACAATCTGAGGACAAACGCAAAGATGAATACAAATATGCCAGGATCGTAGCAGAGCACTGTGACCTGTCCTGGCACACCGTAAAACCGACGTTTGACGATTTTGTCCTTGATATCGAAGAATGCCTGCGGGTACAGGAAGAACCCATCGGCGGCCCATCCGTCTTTATGCAGTATTGCGTGATGAAAAAAGCAAAAGAATTAGGATTGAAAGTCATGCTGGATGGTCAGGGGGGTGACGAAACAATGTTGGGATATGAACGTTATTATCCCGCATTTTTCTTTTATCTTTTGAAAAAAGGGCAACTATCGGGCCTGTTAAAGGAATTCTGGCTAGCGAGCAAACATTCCAAATTAGGAATTCACCGCCTGTTTAGCTACACAATTTATTTTTTAGCTACGACGCCTCGTAAATTCGTTCTGAAAAACAGACTCAAATTCCTTGATCCTGATCTAATAGTAGAAACAGTCAAGGGCTTAAATGCCTTAAAACAAAACTTTTTATCAATTGAAAAATTGCAAAAAGCGGAATTGACAAAATCCCAATTGCGTCATTTGTTACATTACGAAGACCGCAATTCAATGGCGCATTCGATCGAGGCTCGTGTTCCTTACGTAGATCATTTTTTTGTTGAAGCCGCACTAAAATTAAAACCTGAGGATAAAATTCGTAATGGGTTCACCAAAAATTGTTTGCGTGAGATTGCTAACCAGGTTTTACCTCAAGAAATAGCATGGCGGCGGGATAAGATAGGTTTTGAAGCTCCAACAAATTTATGGTTGAATAAATTACATCCCAAAATGATGGAAACTATCTCGAAGTCTAACATAATTGAATTTATTTGTTCAGTTACACCGAATATACAAGCGGTTTCCCCGAATGTTGCCTGGAGACTGTACAATATTGCTCTTTGGGAACTACAATATAATGTTCTGCTTTAACATTTTAAAAATTAGCACTTACTTACTCTTAAAAAGGAGTGATGATTTAATTTTTGGAATTCACTAACCAGCATATCGTATTTTTAACATCCGGACACAAGCCTACTGATCCAAGGTTATATTATAAAGAGATTAGAACTCTAAAGAGAAAATATAAAAATATATCAATTATTGCGCCATCTCAAAAACGCCACGAATCAGTCGATGATGTTAAAATATTTGCTATAAAGCGGTATAGGTCTCGTTTCTTTAGATTTGGATCAATGCGATCTTTATATTGCGAAGCACTCAAAATAAAGCCTCAGATTTTACACTGCCACGAACCAGATTCTCTTTTTGTATCTTACTTATTAAAAAGGAAGATAAAACGAATTCAAGTAATCTATGACTGTCATGAATTTCATCCAGATACGTTTACGCAACATTTCCCTTATTTGTTTAGACTTTTTTTTAAAGCCCTCATTGCAAGGATAGAAAATTCTATTATTTCAAAAATTGATGGTGTCATCACGGTTAATAAACTACTTGTCGATAGATTCCGAAAGTATAATGATTGCGTTCTTTTCCTTCCGAATTACCCGAGAATAGAGTTATTCAAGTCAGCTTCCCATAATAGAGTTGTTATGAGCTCTAATCAGGTCACATTAATCTATGCTGGCGCACTAAGTGTAGATCGAGGCATGCTACTTATGTTAGATGTTATCAAACGACTTGATTCAAACATAAATGCTAAACTCGTATTAATGGGAAAATTCGCATCATCTGATACAGAAAAGCTTTTTAATGAAGCGCTAAATACCAATTTGCTGCATAATAAAGTTTTTTACAAAGGTGATTTGCCTTACGAAGAAACTGTTCAAAATCTATTAGATGCTGATATCGGGTTATTTTTGGTTTGTGATAAAAAAAGGTATTTTTTGGGGTGAACCCGTTAAATATTTTGAATATTCAGCGGCTGGCCTGCCTGTTATTATTACTGATCTACCTGCAAAACGAAAACTTATCCAAAAAAACAAAAATGGTCTACTCGTTTCACCTTACAGCGTTAATGATGCAATTAGAGCAATAGAGTACTTAATTAATAATCCCAATGAAGCCCGGAAAATGTCTGAAAATGGAAAAAATAAAATTTTTAAAGAGTATAGTTGGGAATCGAAAGAGCAGGAACTTATAGATTTTTATACTCACATAAACTGAATTTGCGCCTTCATTTACAATTTATATAAATATTTGGCTTTTGGGCGACCTATTATTTCCGTCTTACATGCCCCTCGCAATTATTAGAGCTTTTAAGTTGAAAATCAGCCACGGTATGCTCGCTTTCCTCGTATGTTTATAGTTGCCAGGGAAAGTTAAACAAAAGATAATCCTCATCGTGAGAATACTATATCTTCATCAATACTTTAACACCCCGCAAATGTCCGGAGGAACACGCTCCTTTGAGATAGCTCGGCGACTCGTCGCTTATGGCCATAAAGTCCACATGATAACCAGTGATCGGCGTAGTACGTTTACTCGCAGATGGTATCGCACCAATGAACATGGAATTCAGGTACACTGGCTCCCCGTACCATATGAAAATGCAATGCCGTATCATGTCCGTATACGTGCTTTTTTGCGTTATGCGGTGAATGCTGGATTGTATGCAGGCCAATTTGAGGCGGATCTGGTTTACGCTACCAGCACACCGCTTACCATCGCGTTGCCCGCAATTTATTTGGCAAAGCGTCGAAACATCCCAATGGTATTTGAAGTCCGTGATCTATGGCCTGAACTACCTATTGCTGTTGGCGCAATAAAAGGACCTTTAATTTTTCCAGCTCGGTGGTTGGAACGTATTGCATATTACAACTCCGCTTATATAATCGCTTGATCACCGGGAATGAAGGAGGGAATTGTTCGAAACGGTTATGCATCGGAACGAGTTCATGTAATACCTAACAGCGCTGATATTGATATGTTTTCTGTACCGGAAGCCGAGGGTGTTTCTTTCCGGAAAAAATATGACTGGTTGCATGAAAGACCACTTGTGGTATATGCAGGAACACTAGGTCGTATTAATGGAGTGGAATATCTGGTCAAGTTAGCAAAAAAAGTACAATCCATCGATTCGAATATTCGGTTTCTTATTGTAGAAAATGGGCGCGAGAAGCAGAAAGTTATGACACTTGCTAAAAAATTGAAAGTATTTGAAAATAATTTTTTTATGATCCCGTTCTGCCAAAAAAGGAAATGCCTAAAATTCTTTCAGCAGCAAATGCGAATTCTCTTTTTATTAATTTGCCTGAAATGTGGGCAAACTCCGCCAATAAATTTTTTTGATACGCTTGCTTCAGGAACACCTGTGGCGATAAATTACAGAGGTTGGCAAGCTGATCTTCTGCATCAAAGCGGTGCGGGGGTTGTACTTGATGTGAAAGATATCTCTAAAGCAGCGAGAGATCTAATCCGTGTCATTCGTGATAAAAAATGGTTGGATGATGCTAGCCAAGCAGCAAAAAATTAGTGCGAGAAAAAATTCTCATTTGACATTTTAACAAAAAATTTCTTAGCATTTTTTGACAGCGGCCGTGCAAACAGAGCGAAAATGAGCCTTGCGTTAAATAAACGAGTTTTTGATCTTAGCCTGGCAATTCCTATCTATTTTTTTCTTTCTCCAGTGATGATTTTAATTTGCGGATCAATAATATTACAATCTGGGAAACCTGTTTTTTTTAGACAAAAGAGGCCGGGCAAGGATGGAAAACCATTCAGAATCTATAAATTTCGCACCATGACCAGTTGTTGTGATGAAAATGGGTTCTTATTGCCGGACAGCGAAAGGCTGACCATTATCGGTAGATTTTTACGATCCACTTCTTTGGATGAATTACCCGAGCTTATAAATGTAATTAAGGGGGATATGAGTATTGTTGTGGCCCCGCCCCTTGTTGATGCAGTATCTTGACCGCTACACGCCGGAGCAGGCCAAAGGGTATGAAGTCAAGCCGGG
>CALOED010000242.1:0-22820 GCA_942492005.1 uncultured Saprospiraceae bacterium | reverse complement strand
CTCGCTGCTAATGCTTCAAAAGTTCGTTTTTATGTTTTATTGCGAACTCCAAGCGTTATATCCTCCACTCAAATCATAAACTTCTCTAAAGCCTAATTCCTTGAAAACGCCCATAGCTCTGCCGCTGCGTCCGCCTGACATACAATAAACAAAAGTAGGTTTGCTTTTGTCGAGCTTAGACAATTGCTGCTTAAAATCGTCGTCGTAGTAATTAATGTTTTGTGCTTTGGGAATTACGCCATTAGCCACTTCTTGTGGCGACCGCACGTCAATCAAAACGCACTCCTCCCCTTTCTCTTGCAGTTTAAGTTTAAAATCTGCAACGCTCAATTTCTCAAAAACATAAGACTGCACGGCACTCGGTGGATTGTTGGAATTTTCTTTAACAACGTCTCCTGCATCCTTATTTTTGACCGTGCTACTCGTGCAACTTACTAAAAATCCTAAAACGACAAGAATAAAAATATTTTTCATTTTTACTATTTTAATATTTATAACATATTGATTATTAATCGAATAAAAAGATTTAATTATTTTTTAACTTTAAACCTAACTCGCAAAGGAGAGGTCATTAATTGTAATGCTAAATTGGCTGAATTTAAAGTCTTATTGTTATTATTTTTAATGACTGATGATTTTAGCCCTTCAAAATTAACTATTCTATTTGCTAAATTTATACCAATAACTTGGTCAGACGGCGTACCATTTTCATTTTTAAGCCTAAGCTGATAAGCATTGTTTGATGCTTCAAATCCAAATTGAATACCTTCTGGCTTCAAATAAAATTCAATTTCTTGAATTGTAACGTCTTTGAATAAGCAAAATAAAATATCGCTACCAACTTTTTTAATCTGAACGGGGAAATTATTATCGGCTGCTACCTCCAAATCGGGATAATTTGCGACTACCTCCGAGCGTAAAATAAAACCTGACCACGTTAATTGTATTTCCTCATCCTTTCTTTGTGCATCCGTTTTTTTGTCAAATATTCGCCCAATAGACATTGCACCATCCAATAATGCGTGAACCCATTTTTTGTCCAGCATAAAAAAGCGCAGCGACTCCGATGGCAACATTTGCTCATAAGGCACTAGATAATTAAATGGAATTGGTTTTAGAAACAGCAAGTTATTGAGCCAAATTTTAATGTCATTCGGCAAATTGCTACTTTCTTCATTGGTATTAAAAAGCTCCAGTATTTCTTGTTGGTTTTGCTTATTGCTTTGTGCGGTAGCTCTTTTATAATTATAAATAGCCGTCGCCACGTCTTTCTCTTTTAGCGTCAGCATTCGCCCTAGTTCCCATGCTGCGCCATAAGTGACATCAAGCATTTTAGACGCTTTATCGTACCTATAAAGGTTATCAGAAGCATTTATAGTATCTATTTTGGGTGCTTTTATATTTTGGGCAGGCACTAGCGGGCTGCGATACCATGAGATACTTTGCGACCCCAAACGCATAAAATGCGGTAAAGGAACAAAGCCTTTTGCAAAAATTTGATTGTGTTGCTCATGGCTAGTAGTAGGCAATTTGAGCAAGCCTGTACTCAAATTTGCCAATACGCCATCAAAGTTTTTACTGGCTTTTTGGCAAGCAAACCGCCAACTAAAAAGCGACTTAAAATGGTGTTTCCCCTTTGGAATTACAGCGTCCGGGCAGGTTTCTGCGTCCAAAGCTATCAAATGCACCATGCTTGTAGCATTGGGACGAGGTAAGCGATTGGCTATCAAAACAGCCTTTTCGCTCGCATCCATTCGCTGAATAACGTGCGTTAAATCTGCTAAGTTATCTTTAGAAATCAAATCGGTATCCAATTCTATTTCATCGCCCGGTTTGATAGCCGTTGTATTGTCAAATTCGGTTTCATCCAAAACGACTAAAGCCAACCACGGTGTATTTTTATTTTTATCAAAACTTTCTTTCTCCCACGGCAAAGTACTTCGGTTGAGTACCAAATGCGGCAAATAATTGCTATGGTCGCCCGTGGAATCGTTGGGCGGAAAAACACTAAAGACATCAGAGGGTAGCAACTTGACGGAAGGCGCAGCAACTTGAATCGTTTGAGTAGCCGAAAAAGTATTTCCATCCGATATACCATCGCCTTCTACTTTTTGGTGTACCGTGATTTTGTATTCTCCTTGCTGGAGCGCAGGCAAATGTTTGTCTATCAAGCGAAAAGACCCCGACACGCTTTTAGAACGAGCAGAATCGTCACCGCTTAGGTGCAACTCTGGTGCGTCCATATAGTCCATTGCTAAATTCAACAAATTCTTTTCCGTCTGTTTTTCTGCGCTCATGCGTTATTAGTTATTCGATTTTTTTACTCTGAAAAGTTACCAAATTTAAGATTTTTAAAAATATAAAATTTGATGAACCTAGCCTAACATTAGGTTGGATAAGATTTCTCAAAACGCTACTTACCGCTTCACCAGTTTTTGAACAACCGCTCCCCTATCTGTTATGATTTTTAGAATATAAATTCCTGAGCTATTTATCTCCGCCGTTGAAAACTGAAGCTGCTGCTCGCCCGTTCGTTCGCCAAATTGTTGTGTTTTTATCAATTGTCCTGTAATATTTAAAAGCTCCACGGTTATATTTTGCTTATCCTTTAGGTTTAAATTAATATTCAAAACTTCGCTAAAAGGGTTTGGAAATACTTGAACGTTCCATTCTTCTGGCTGAATAATATCCTCTGCATTGACGCACCTTGTTCCGAAAACAGCAGAAACATAAGCACTCGTATCTCCAGCGTTGCAAATAGCCGCTACCTCTACCTCATAAAGATTGCAAAGTGATAAATTAGGAATGACATAAGAATTGGTACTTGAACTAGCATACGTCCAACTCGACGCATTTTGAAGGCGGTATCTAATTATATAAACCGAATCATTGGCTGCTCCAGCCCATTGAATATCTAAAGTATCTAAGCCTACGCCTACGGTATCTAGGTTTGTTGGCAGATTGCACGCAATTACATTCGTTATTTCAATACAATAATCTTCAACCTCGCCATCAATCCCTGAACTACAATTTTGAGGATTGTTATTGTATTCTAACATAATGCGCATTCGAGTAATGCCTACGGCAGCCGTTGCAGGAACGGCAAAGTTGAGCGTAGCGGCAGCAGAAATTCCCGAAAATTGAACAATCAATTCCCCTGCATCATCAAAGTCTCCATCCTGATTATAATCAATCCAAGCATTTACATTTTCACTAAACGGAGTATTGGTATAGCCTGGCTCCACGGTCAAGCTATATGCTGCCTTATCGAGACTTGTGGCAAGTCCTCGATGAATGTATTTTCCATTATTGTTGCCTGTAATGAAAGTATTTCCATTAATAGAAATACTTTCTATCCATTCAAATTGAGTGCTTCCATTCGCATTGCAGTAAGTCAAATGCGTACAATTGCCGCAGCCTGTATAAAGTTCTTTTATGCTTGAAAATAGCGTATAACCCGTATCGCAAGCCGTTTGAAGTTGGTATTCATAAGTAGAACAAAATTGTAAATCGTCAATCGTCAGGGAATTATTGGAAGTGCTATCCATTAGCCAAGCGGTAGTTCCTTCCAATCGGTAACGCAAAATATAATTGTTGGCAGCAAAGACACTATTCCATGCAATCGTAGCAGAAGTGTCAGAGTTAGTAATACTTGAAATGCCACTCGGAACGATGCAGCAGCCTTTTGTTTTGAAAAGGTAAATAGGGCTTTGTGCCATGCTCGAATCGCAAGCCATTTCTATTTGTACTTGATACTCCGTGCAAGCCGATAAACCCGTGATGTCTAAACTCATTAAGGTATCCGTTAGTACATTCCAAACCGTATCGCCCAATATTCTATATTTCAAATTAAAGGAGCGAGTAGTATCTACAATAGCATTCCAACTTATGGTCATGCTCGTATCTATTACATTAGAAATAGTAAGAGCATAAGGTGGAATACAATCTGGTGGCGGACAATTTTCCATCAAATCTTTAATGGCTTTGTAAGCATTTAGTCGCCCTCCTAGTGCTGTAATGCCCGCAATAGAAGTATTCGTATCCAAATTATTAAAAATAAAATCTCGTATCCATTCGGTTGCTAATTGAGGCTCAACTTTGGCTAATGCTGCCAAACTAGGGCAAGGCGACGAATAGAGCAAAGCAATAGTTCCTGTAACGTGAGGCGTAGCTCCCGAAGTGCCTCCAAAGCTACTGTATCCGCCATTGCCCGTAGTTGTCCACGTTCCTTCTCCGTGTGCGCCCAAGTCGATATGCGTGAGTCCGTAGCCTGCTTGCGTGACTTTTAAATCGTTGTGGTCTAAGTTGGTCACGCCAATTAAATATTCACTAGGGCAAGTCGTGGGCAAATCTCCAAAATTATCCACGTTTACATTGAGGTTGGGCCCCGCACCTGCATTTAAAATACCGTATTTGCCGAGTGTGTCATACATAGCGCACCAAAGCGGCGCACTCGCAGCTTGTCCGCCGTTCACACCCCAACTTGCATTTGTTGCCACTACAAAAGCTCCTTCCGCTCCGTTGGTTTCATTATATTTTTTTCGAGCGTCCAAAGCATAAGAGTAAGCCTGCAATACTTCCACTTCTTGCCCTGTGCCGCCTCTGACTATCATTAATTTCACATCCCAATTCACGCCAGTTACGCCTATGCCGTTATTTCCTTTTGCGCCAATGATGCCTGCTACGGCTGTCCCGTGCGAAGTGCCAGCTATATTGCCATTCACAGAAAGTGTATTCCAACCCAAATAATCATCTACATAACCATTATTATCATCATCAATATTATTATTCGGAATTTCAGCCCAGTTCACCCAACGATTAGGCGTTAGGTCATTGTGATTGACATCAATACCGCCATCAATAATACAAACTACAATCGTGTCTCCTAGTGCCGTCAATCCGCCCGTTGTAATATCCCAAGCAGAATCTGCGTCCATATCTGCACCAATCGTTCCACCGCTTTGTCCTGTATTGATGTATTGCCACTGATTGCTAAATTGCGCATCGTTAGGCGTATTTCTATATTCTATCTTGTGATTAGATTGTGCTATTTTTATGTTAGGATGGCTTTTTATGTTAGTTAGCATTACGCTATGTTCGATGTTAGAATCGTTATAATGCAATAACCAAATATACATAGAAGGGATAACTTCTTTGACAATAGCTATTTCAGTATGAATGTCACCGATACGCTGTAAGTCATTGACAATCTGTTGAATGTCCGCATTTGCGTCTATTTTAACTAAAACATCACCTTTTATATAATTGACTTCGTTTTGAGCAAAAAGAATAGAAAAGGAAAATGTAAAACAAAGTAAAAGTATAGATAATCGGAATAATCGCATGATAGTGTTTTTAAGTAAGTTCATATTTTTTTAAAGAAACGAAAAAACTATGATGCTTTATGGTACTCAATAAGACTTTATTAGAAAATAGTTGTAGTTATTTTACGTTTTGAATAAAATGAAAGGCGAAGAAAGTGATAGCAAAAAAAAAGATACTCCCAAAAAGGAAGTATCTAGATAGGAAAATTTGTACTTTGTTTGCTTAATTATTGTGGTGATTCAACTAGAGTGTTTCGTTTATATCAGTTGCTTATGATATGTCAATTACAGAAAAATGTGACAACGTAGCCTTTTTAAATAGTCTTAGCTAATGAAACAGCTGTTGGGCGTAAACTCGTAGAAGACCACAACTTATGTCATTTAAAACACAACAATCGTCTATTCTTATATAGAATTATCACCTAAATAGCCGTTGTATATTAAAGTTTATTTAAAATCGTTGATGGTATTAACCTTTTTAGCGTTAGATTTATTAAAATACAGGAGAAAGTGGGCAAAAAAGACAGTCTCTAGTCTTTAATATCTTGTTCATTAACAAGCAATAACTAAAAAAAATGATAAAATATTGGGTCGTAATGTGCCTTGTGCTACTATCAGGTAATGTAGTATTGGGGCAGCAGCTTAAATCGTTTTCGGAAGACAATATGAAATTTTCGGAAGAACTTGAAGAATTCTTAACTACAAGCAATCGAAAAGATGTAAAAGTAATTGCCGAAACATTCAAAAATCACATCGAAGGTGGAAGGTTTACAGATACACAGGTTTCAAAAATTCGAGGATTATGTAATCTCATGCTCGAAAATAAAATGAGGGCTAATCCGTATTTTTCGGGTTTCATCAAATCCATTAATGCGATTATTGCTAAAAATTTGTACGAAAGTCAATTAGATAATTGGCTCAATATTATGAGTGTTTATACAGAAAACTTGAAACGCTCTAAATTGAAAAATTTTGTAGCCTATACGAGTTTTGGTACAGATTTATTTGAAAAAAAAGCACTCCGATTCATCATTGGACAATGGCTTGCAATGGCTCATTACAAGCGATGATTACACCTTTTCGTATGTAGAAGATGAGATAGAATTATCTTTAAAAGACACAGACTTAATAGGCAAAAGAAAAGAAGATTCTATTACGATTAAAAATGCAGCCGGCACGTTCTACCCGCTTTCTTATATTTGGAAAGGAACTAAGGGTAGGGTGACATGGGAAAGAGTAGAACTCACCGATAAGGTTTTTTGCACCTTCGATGATTACGTTATCGAAATGAAGAAAAACAACTACACTATCAAAAAAGTAACCTTTTATCATCCTACCTTTTTTGATGAGCCAATAGAAGGAGACTTACTAGATAAAATAGTAGCGAACGGCGGAAAAAACGGTTCTTATCCTCGCTTTACTTCATTTAACACCAATTATGAAGTCAAAAATTTGGGCGACAAAATACGATACGTTGGTGGTTTTCAGCTTCACGGGAGTAGTATTATCGGTATTGGCGGCGAGCTAAATCAGGCTCGTATGGATTTTTATAAAAATGACAACTCACTCGCTTTAACGACTTATGCAGATAAATATACCATTCGACGTAATGAATATATCGTAGCGCAAGAGGTGAAAGCAAGCGTTTACTTTAGCAGTGATTCTATTTATCATCCGAGTGCCAATTTTAGATTTAATATTCCTAACCGAACGCTAGAACTTTCCCGTACAGGTTCGGGCAATTCTCAAACTTTGTTTTTCAATTCTTTTCACAATATGGAAATGGATGTAGAAAAAATCGGTTGGGCCATTGATACCGATTCCATTGAGGTAGGGCAAAGTAAGATAAGAAATGCTGGCGGTCGCTTAAAAGAAGCCGATTTCGAGTCGCTCAATTATTTTGATTTTAATAAATACGTCCGTTACCAGAACATATCTAACTACAACCCTATCAGCACGATAAAGGCACTCTGCGAAAAGAAAAACAGCCGAGAGTTGGTTGCCGAAGAATTAGCTAAATTCCTCAATCCTGAATACTCTGTCCAGACTATCACGCCTTTGCTGCTGAGTTTGGTCGAACATGGATTTATACTTTACAACAAAGAAACAGGTCTCATTATAGCCAAAGAAAAAGTCTTTCACTACGCAGAAGCGAGCCGACAAAAAAGAGACTATGACAACATTCGAATAGTTTCTCAGTCACCTCGCACCAATGGTATTATTAACCTCAATGACAATTCGTTATATGTCAATGGTGTTGGGAATGTGGTGTTGAGCGACTCGCAGCTAGTTGGTTTCAAGCCGCTAAACAGTAAACTTGCTATCCAAAAAAACCGAAATATTGATTTTGATGGAAGTCTTTTTGCAGGTTTTGGCTTATTCCACGGTTACGATTTTGATTTTAATTATGAAGAATTTAAAATATACGCCAACCAAGTAGATTCCTTTATTTTAAGAATACCCGACAAATCGAAAGGATTGGATAGAACGGGTAGATACGCTTTAGTGCCGCTAGGTACTCGCATTGAAGACATGAAAGCCGAGATTATAATAGACGAACCCGATAACAAATCGAGTAGGAAGAATAATCAGAAACTACCCAAATTGATAAGTAATGGCCCTTGTTATGTATATTACGATGCTAAAGCCACTCAAAATGGTTCTTATAAGAGAGATTCTTTCTTCTTTCAAGTAAAACCTTTTGTATTTGATAGCTTGGATTCCTTTGACCCCGCCGATTTAAAATTTGATGGAGAATTGGTTTCTGCTGGAATTTTCCCCGATTTTGAGCAAACTTTACGAGTGCGAGGCGATTTGTCATTAGGTTTCAAAACTGCTACGCCGCTCGAAGGCTACCCGCTTTATGAAGGAAAAGGTACTTACAAAGGTGTCATTTCGATGAATAACGAAGGTTTGCTGGGCGAAGGTCAAGTCTCTTATCTCGCCGCCAATATCAACTCCGAGGATATTACTTTTCTGCCCAAACAGTTGCTTGCCACTGCCGATTCATTCAACCTGGAGGAGTTTCGTGGCGATGCTTACCAGTTTCCTCGAACGAGGGGCGAGCAAGTAAGTGTAGATTGGCGACCATATCAAGACTCGATGTATGTAGAAACGGAGGAGAAGCCTTTTGAGATTTTTGACAATTCTTTCTCGCTTACAGGATTGGCGATACTTACACCAGGGGGACTTTATGGAGATGGTATTCTGGACTGGACAGACGGAGCTATGACCTCTGACAACTTGCGTTTTCGGGCTAAAGGCGTAACCGCAGATAGCACCAGCCTAAGGATTAAAACATCTAAAGCCTCAAGCATAGCCTTTAGTACAGCCAACGTGCAAGCAGATATTGATTTTGAAAAAAAGCTAGGAAAATTTAAATCCAACTCCGACGAAATCACTACTGCCATGCCTTATATCAAATATCGCACTTCGATGGATGAATTTGATTGGGATATGAACGAAGAGACGATTAACTTTACTTCAAAAAGTGATAATGCAACTTTTCTTTCCGTCCATCCCGACCAAGATTCATTGTCCTTTACAGGGTCGAATGCGATTTATAGCTTGTCTAAAAACCTACTAAAAGTAGAAGGCGTTCCATTTATACAGGCTGCCGATGCTTTTATTTATCCTAAAGATGGATTGGTAGAAGTGGAGGCAAATGCCAATATGAAAAGACTGGAAGATGCCGTAATTCTCGCTGATACTTCTAACCGCTATCATACGATTAGAAAGGCAAACGTAGTGGTATTAGGCAAAGAAAGTTATAAAGCAAGCGGCGGATTTTATGAATACAACGTCGGAGATATTAAGCAAGAAGTTCAATTTGATAAAATTGACATCGTGCGCACTCGACGTGGAGAAGATAAAGGCAAACTGACTACTATCGGAGAAGGTTCCGTTATTAAATTGGATAATTTTTATTTAGATAAAAAAGTATTTTTTCAAGGGAAAGTAAAACTACGTGCTGACCGTAAGGAGTTGCAGTTTGATGGTTATGCTCGTATTAATTCGCCTAAAATGGGTGATAGTACGTGGTTTTCTATTGATAATGATGTAGATAGAAATAATGTAATACTGGAATATGACGAGCCTCGAAATTTGGCGGGCCAAAAACTTTACACTGGGCTTTTTGTAAAAAAAGAGACACCGGCTTGCTTTATCCTCGTATGCTGACGGCTCCTTACAGCCGACGTGACCGACCTGTTTTTACTACTAAAGGTTATATCAAACACGTAGATAAGCCCGATGATGGCATTGATGAGTTTCATTTTGGAGACTCCTCAAAAGTGATAGCAAATCAGCGCAGGGGCAACAGGATTATTTTTGACCGATTGACGGGAGATTTAAATTTTGAAGGCAAATTCAATCTAGCAGAAAAATTGCCTTACGTCACGGTAGATGGCGCAGGAGCTGGAAAACTCGAACTAGATACAGCAGAAACACTCAATTTGAATATGGTGATTGGTATCGAAATGCTTATTCCTGATAAGTTGCTCAATATTATGGTTCGAGATTTAGAAAGTAACGCTTTCGATTTGCCTTACGGGACTTACGACAAGCCTTTTGTCAAAAAAGGGCTTGCCGAGTTTATTCCAAATGATAAGGAACTCGATAAAGTGTATAAGGAAATAAGCGATTACGATAAAATCTATTTGCCCAAAGGCTCTAAACCATATACTTTCTTATTTGGCAATACGCCAATGAAATGGAATCCTACTCGCTATTCTTTGGTTTCTAAGAAAGGAATTACCTTATCTTTTATTAAAGATAAAGCGTTTCATAAGCGAATAGAGGCATATTTGGAAATAAGAATGAGCCGAAGTAAAGATGAATTGAACCTTTACGTGGTTTCTCCGAGTGGTGAGTTTTATTATTTCAATTACCAAAATAGAGTATTGAGTGTGGTATCAAGCAATCCGACTTTCAATGATGCTATTTTGGGTATGAAAAGCAAAGAATTAGAATTTAAAATGCCTGACGGAGAGTTATATGAAGTAAAACCAACGGGTATTAATGCTGCTAAATTCTTTTTGAATAGAATTAGAGATTAATAAAGTAGGAAAAACATTGCCTACTTCTTAAATTTGAGCATCGAATATCGGTTGTGGTATTCGATGCTTTTTTATTATAAAACAATTTTAAACTGAAACTCATGCGAAAAAAAATATCATCAGGTGCAATATGGGAAGATATAGTCGGCTATTCGAGAGCCGTAAGAGTAGGCAATACCGTAGAAGTTGCTGGCACTACTGCCGTCAAGGATGGCGAAGTAGTGGGTGTAGGCGATATGTATGCGCAAACTAAATATATTTTAGAAATTATACAAAAAGCACTAGAAGAAGCTGGCGCAAGTATGGATGACGTAGTGAGAACTCGAATGTTCGTCACTGATATTTCAAAATGGCAAAGCGCAGGCAAAGCACATGGCGAGTTTTTCAAACATATCAAGCCTGCTTCTACCCTTTTAGAAATTTCGGGCTTGGTGCATCCTGATATGTTGATAGAAATAGAAGCCACAGCTATAATTGAATAATATATAAATGACAAACCAACTAAAATACTTATATCGTGCATATCGGTATAAAAATCAACTGGATTCCGCTGAAATAAAATACATCGTCAAGCATTTAAAAAAAGGCGATACGGCTTTAGATATCGGATGCCACAAAGGCGGCTATTTATATTGGATGCGTCGAAGCGTGGGCAAAAACGGTAAAATATACGCATTTGAGCCACAACCCCAGCTTTTTCGATATACGCAATCAATTATCAAAAAATTCAACTGGAAAAACGTTGAATTGATTAACAAAGGCATTTCGTCTGAAGTTGGAAAAACAACGCTTCATATTCCAAATACCAAAAAAGGAACTTCGCCAGGCGCAAGAATAGATTGGCTAGAATCCGATGCGGCATTTGATAAAATTGAAATTGACTTGACGACATTGGATAATTACTGCGCTCAAATGAAAATCAGACCATCGCTAATAAAAATAGATGTAGAAGGTCACGAAAAACAAGTTTTGCTGGGTGGTTTAAACATTTTAAAAAAACATCGCCCTAAGATTGTCTTGGAGTGCGAAAATCGACACCTTCAAAATGAAAGTGTTTTTGATGTTTTTAAAATACTTTTGAATATAGGTTATCAAGGCTTTTTCTTTGATGGGAATATTCAGAAACCCCTAGCTTCTTTTGATATGGACACACATCAAAGCATGGCTGGAGAACGATTTTGGGCAAAAAAGAACTATGTCAATAATTTTATTTTTGAATAAAAAAAACGCCTTGCAAGCCTAAGCCTACAAGACGTTTGTATATATAAAACTGTGTTTCTTTTCTTAGAAAAATTTGTAGCTAAAACTAGCAGAAAACGTTCTGCCAGGATTTAATAGCTCAAATAATGGGTCAGCCGCTCCAAAGGTTCTATACACTTTTTGGCGTTCTGCACCTAAAATATTCGTCGCTCTAAGGCTCACTTGATAAGGCTTCGTCTCGCCTCCGAATGACTTACTTACTTTCATGTTCAAGCCATGAAAAGGAACAGTGTAAACATCTGGATTCAATGCCAAACCAACAATAAATAAACTAGGGCCTTGCACATTGTAACTCAAATTGCCTTCCCAACCGCTTTCACCGTCAATGTAGTTTAAGAAAGTATTCACGATATAAGGAGCTTGTCCTTGCATCGGGCGAGTGCGTTCTACTACTTCGCCTGTTCTTGCATTTTGCACTTTAGAGTTATAAGTTGCTTCGTCTTGCGTTACTTCCGATTGTACCAAGGTGACGTTCGTTCCGATGCTGAACTTGTTTAGCTTTTCAGCAATGAAACCTAAATTTTTCTTTGTTTCTACTTCCAAGCCCAAAACCGTTGCGTCACCTACGTTACGAGGCTGAAAATCATTAGGTGCCGTTTCGTCAAAAGCCACTAATTCGATTGGATTACTAAACATTTTATAAAAAGCACTCACCGACACCGACTGTACCACCTTTGAAGAAATATTCCCAACGCAAGTCAAGGTTGTTAATTTGAGTTTGTACCAAATCAATATTACCAATGAAAGTACGCCCCGAAATTGCATCAAATATCTCTGCAATCGAAGCCTCTTTGAATGAAGGACGAGCCAATGTTTGAGCAAAAGAAGCTCTTAGGTTCATCAATTCGTTCTCTTTTTTGTTTTCTTTCAAGGCATAAACCAAGTTTACTGAAGGCAAAAAGTTATAAGTATTTATGATTTTGGCTTTGTAGTAACGCTTAGAACCAGAGTTGTTTTGCCCTGTATAGATGTGATTGAATGTTTCCATTCTTACGCCAAGTACTGCTCTAAACTTCTCGGTAACTGCCAAATCTGACATAGCGTAACCGCTCATAATGATTTGGTTAGCAGCATAAGTGTTGGTAGGTTCAAAATTACCTTTCACGTAAGTACCTACGCCAGTTTCAATGTCCCAAACGTTTGCATCTGCCAAAATCAAATTACCATCGCCGTTATCTACGAAAGGTTGAGCCAATTGATTTTGGTTGTCCACCAAAAAGCGATACGCCAAAATCTCATAATCTCTCATTTTGTTGGTATAACCCAATCCTGCCTTTACTGCACTTTTCTTATTCTCATTGCCAAACAAAGCCAACTTTTGTGTAAAATCAATTTTACCAGTCAAGTTAGTTTGCTCCAAGTTTCTCCAAAAACGTTCTGGAACTGCACCTTCTGATGGTTCAATAGAATATTCTTCATTATCAAAACGAAGCGGAGAGACACGAATGTCTTTGTCGTAAATAGCCGAGCGAGTAGGTGCAAATCTCCACTCCAATTCAGTATTCCCTTTATTAAAAGAGTGTTTTCCTTTCAGCAATAAATTCGTGATGGAACGTTGGCTATATTCTATATTGTCTCTATCTAGGAGTACAGAGTTAGAAATAACGGTTTCAGAGTCAAAAATACCCGCCGAAGATTGACCATTCTGAATATGCAAAGCATTAAAAGTGATTTTGTGATTTTTATACTTAGCTGAAAAACCTGCCAATCCGCTCAATAAGACGTTATTTGTGCTAAGGCTACCTTCTTGTCTTCGGTTGGTTTCCAATTCAAATACATCTGCATCATTTGCCAATACATAAGCATTATAAGATACATTTTCGTAGAATTGAGTAGCATTTCTATAACTCAACGCTGTATTGTAACCGAAAGTCCAATCGCTATCCTCATTAAGTTTGAATTGATTACCTGCCGATACAGATAAGTTGAAATTCATTGGGCTAGTCGCCTGAGTAGGTGCTAGTTTGGAATTGAAGCTGCGAGTAATGCTCGGCAATGCTTCATTGTAAGGCTGTCCTGTTGCGGGATTTGTTCTGCTATCAGATGGGTCTGGAATAGCTGCAATTTTATCAGTTGGCAATGCTCTCAATCCATTGTCGAAGCCTAACCAATCTGTACCGCTTCTATCGCCTACCAAATAGTTAGCGTTGAAATGTTGCGTTGGGTTCAAACCAACACCAAATGATACATTAAATGTCTTTTCGTCTGGAAATTCTTTTGTAACAATATCCACTACTCCACCAGTAAAGTCTGCTGCCAATTCTGGAGAAAAGGCTTTATAAACCACGATGTTCTCGATAATATTAGAAGGGAAAATATCCATTTGAATGGTGTTGCGGTCAGGGTCAAGTCCCGGAATATCCATACCATTCAAAATCGTTTTGGTATATCTATCGCCCAAACCACGAACGAAAACGTATTTTCCGCCTTCGATGCTCACGCCCGGTACTGCTTTAATGACATCAGAAGCACGAGAACCACCAATTCTTTTCAAAGTCTGATTACTCAAACCATCTAATGGCATCGCAGCTTTTGATTGCAACGCCGTCATTGCCATATCGGTATTCGTTATCGCCTTTGCATCAATTACAATTTCGCCCGTAACTACTGCGGATTGCTTTAGATTAACTTCCAAAGGAGTAATCTCGCCAGCCTTTACAACAATATTCTCAATCTTATTAGCTTCGTAGCCCACATAAGAAACGATAATTGTATAAGTGCCTGCCTCAATGGAAATATCAAATTTGCCATCTAAGTCAGAAGTAAGGACTACATCTGTGTTTTCTACCTGAATAGTAGCAAAAAGAGCGGCTTCGCCATTTTCATCAAAAATAGTTCCTCGTATGTTTCCTTTTTGTGCGAATAGTGCCGAAGAGATAAAAATGAAGGCAAATAAAAGCAAGTAATTTTTCATAATTTTTGCTTATTGAATAGTGTTTTCTGTAATTGAGAAAATTTAATGTCTTAATAGTTTGAATACTTATTTTTTCAAATCTGATACAAAGAAGTATATCTTATTTTAAAATATTTAATCCGAAAAGGGAATTAGATGTTTTTTATTTTAAACTTAACTTGTAGTTTACATTCCAATAGCTGTGTTAATATTTTATTATTTATAATAAATAAAACATCTTTTTGGAGAACAATTGAAATGAGGGGAAAAGACCAATTCTAGCGAAAAATGGCTGGTTTCTATCCTTTAAAACAAGTATTGAAATATAAAAAGAGCCATTAAAAATTACCCTGTGCGATAATATTTAATAGCTCTTCTAAATCTAAAAATTGAAGTTATCTTAGAAATTCAAAGCATTTTTGATAGCAGCGTAAGTCCAACCGAATACAGAAGTATCCGCACCTTTTGTTCCAGTACCTGTTATTACAATGGTGTTATCCAATGCCATTTGAGTTTCAAAAGCTGTATCATTGCCGTTAGTTGCTTTATCGTCAAACAACTGAGCCGCAGTCAATGTGGTGTTGAATTCCATACCTGTCAATATCAATAAGTTGTTCGTGAAGTAGTTAGCCGAACTTACATCATCATCTATTTCCAACTCATCATCAATATCAGATGCATCAAATCCAAACCAATACACATTTGAGATATTAGCTTGCGCACCGTCACGGAAGTCAGCATATTCAGATTGTGCGCCTTTCATCGTACCTGCTGTCATGGTGAATTGACCATTCAAAGAGCCTTCGGGTCCGTCAATCTCCAAACCATGGTCTGAGTCTGCACCTGCAATGTAAACAAAGTTAGAAATAGTACCAGAGTAAGCCTGGTCAATGTCATAAGCGTCATCGCCTTGTGCCCAAACTACTGCGTTGCTGATATTCACTGTACCACCAAAACACTCAATACCATCATCGGCATTGCCTACGACTTCGATATGGCTCACTTCTGTTCCGTTACCTACGCCACCAAAAGTGATACCGTTGATTTCGTTACCCGCACTTAAAAGTGCGCCACCATGTCTTACTGATACATACTTGATGCAGCCAGAATTATCCGCAGCGTCCGTACCACCGTAAACGCCATAGTCTTCAGAAGCTGGGATACCTTCGATACGAGCCGTTTCTGCATCGCCATCTACTGAAATTGGCGCATAGCCCAATACGACTAATCCACCCCATTTGCCAGCATCCGTTTCGTCTAAGTTCGTACCCGAAGCCTGTCCGATTTCGATGTTGTCCAACTCCGAAGTCATAATAATAGGCTTTGCAGCAGTAGCACAAGCATTGATATTGCCACCACGAGCAATAATTAATGCAGAAGCTAAAGAGCCTTCTCCTTGTTGTCCTTTGATAATCGTACCCGCTTCGATGGTCAAAGTAACGCCATCAGTAACGACTACTTTACCATTCAAAAACCAGATTTTGTCAGCAGTCCAAGTCTCATCAGCGGAGATAACGCCTGTTTTGATTACAGATAAACCATCGTCAGAAATACAAGTTCCATTATCGCAAGTATAGCCTAACGGGCAGCTTACGTTCTCGCACGGGTCACAGGTAATTACGCCTTCTAAGCAACTACACCCCTCAGGGACAGTCAAATCATCGCATGCATCTCCGCAAGATTGAAAAGCAATAGTTGCTGCTAATGCAGCGAAAACGAACAATAAAGTTTTTAAGTTACTCATTTTTTCCTTTCTATAAAGTGTTAAAAATTTGAAAAATATACCATGTTTTCATTAAGCAAATAAGAAAACAAAATTTAATTTCTTATTTCTCTTTTTTTGATACTGCAAAAGAAAGGATTAAATGTTAATTAGGCTTGAAACAAAATTTATATTAGTGTGAATGAATTAATAAGAAATTACTAAGAGATAAATGAGTTACTTAACATAGAAAGATAAAGTCTTGACTTTCAGTTAATGTTTTTCTAAATATGATTAACTTGCCTTTTTTTTACTACATCCTACTTTTGTTTTTTTTTATAAAAAAGAAACCATTATGAATATTTCATTAAAGAACAAACACATTTTAGTCACCGGTGCTAGTCGAGGAATAGGACGAGCGATTGCCATTGCATTGAGTAAATCTGGAGCGACATTGAGTATTCAATACCATAAAGATGAAAAAGCTACGCAAACGCTTTGTGAAATATGCCCGAATCCTGTATCGGTTTTTCAAGCAGATTTTTCCAGACCCGAAACCATAGTTGAGTTGTACGATGCCGTTATTCAGAAAATGGGAAGACTTGACGTAATTATAAATAATGCTGGTATAGCAATAGAATCGGCAGATGATGCCAATGATGAAGATTGGATTTTTGATTTTCAAAAAACGCTCAACGTTAATCTGCTCGCTACTTCTATACTTTGCAAAAAAGCACTTTCAGATTTTAAAAAGCAACAAAGCGGCATCATTATCAATATCAGTTCCCGTGCTGCTTTTCGAGGCGACACGTCTGACTATTTGGCTTATGCTGCCTCCAAAGGCGGAATGGTAGCACTCACTCGCTCGATTGCTCGAATGTATGGCAAGTCAAATATTACGGCTTTTGACGTTGCTCCGGGCTTTACTCGTACTGATATGGCGCAGCAGTTTATTGATGAATATGGCGAAGAGTACGCCAAACAAGGTATTGCACTCAACGAATTGACTACGCCCGAAGATATTGCGCCAATTGTGGTTTTTCTCGCCAGCGGATTGGCAAAACACGCTACTGGAACGACCATTCATCTGAACGCCGCCAGTTATGTGCATTAGACAATATGGACTTTTGTATTCAGAGCTTCTTCAAAAAAATGATGAATGGCAAAGGTTTGTTCTGCGCCAATTTTTTGCCCGATTTGGCTCATCATGTATAAAACAAAAGCAATAATACCCAAAAGGGGAAGTATCCAAAGCTCCAAAGAAGGTTGTCCGAGGCTATATTTGGAAAGTCCCATGATGCCGATGAATAAGGAAAGTATGCCTAATGTTGCATAACTAAAAATGAATAGCGTCCAAACGGTAGGATTTGGGCCGTAAAAGCCATGAATGACCGTTTCGCCATTTTCTTCTTCTAAATTAAGGCTTAACTGTGGCGACCAATAATGTTGGTCTTCGGGCGGAATTTTCAACACAATATGATGGTGGATAATCGTACCGATGCAGGTTTTTGAGGTTTTTAAACACTCTTGCAGGTCTCTTTCGATTTCCAAAGGCGTTTTTTTTGAAATGACTTTAAATCTTGGTCGTATTCTAAAACTGGTCATGGCTAGTAGATTTACGAGAAATTCATGGTTTCCTAGCAATCTACGATGATTTATAGATACAATGAGATGATTTTTGTCATGGAAGAAGTTGAGAAATATTGGAGTTATTTACTTTCCTTTCTTTTGCGCTTCTACTCGGAGCATTTCCAAATTTTGATTCGCAGAATCTAACTTTGTAATAAGGCTTCGGATGCCTTGCGAAGTGTATTTACTTTCTTTTTCGTATTGGCTATTCATTTTCAGAATCAACTGACTGATGTTATTCAATTCGGTCAAGTGCGTAAGATTGCTCAATACATCTCGGTTTTTTTCAAATGCTTTGATAATAAAATCTTCTTCCTTGAGCGTGATTTCTTGAATGGAGGCGACTCGTTCTTTGGTATGTGCTTCGAGTTCTTCGAGCGCATTTTTCATAAATTCATCAAAGTCAATCACAGCATGATTGATGAGTTGTTTGCGACTTTCGAGTTCTGCAAAGTGCGATTTTAAGAATTTTAAAAGCCCATTGGCTTCGTCAAGGCGTAGGTCAATATTTTTAGAAATAGTACCAACATCCATTCCGAGCTGGTCGGCAGCCGTCAAAAAGATGGTCAAGGCGTTTGGAGAGTAAAATGGTTTTTTCGGTATTTTCGTTGAGTTGCTCAAACCAGTTTTCAAACTTGTGCATTTTCAAAATCACGTTTTCAAAACGCTCAATGACTTGCATATTGAAGTTTCCGATTTCGTTGAGGCTGAGTTTTTCGAGTTTTTCTACAAAATCACGTTGTACTTTATGGTTTTCGTTGAGCGAAAGTACGGTATTGTGAAAGGCTTCCATGTTGGTTGTAAAACGCTCATTGAAGGTTTCGAGGTTTTGTTGCAACACAAAAGTATCGTACCGAGGTTTTGGATTGCTAGTATTTGGTAGGAGTTCGGTTTGGAGAAATACGTTAAATTGATTTTTTTCTTTCGCAATTCTAGCCTTTGCTTTTTGGTAGTGCGTTTTTAATAAAAAATAAGATACCGAAGCTACGGTAAATAAACCTGCTACGAATAAACTCGTTTCAAAATAACCAATGACTTCTACTTGCAATAAAGCAATTATCATCAGAGGAATAGCTCCGAAAAATGGCAATAGATGCAAAACATGACTGCGTTCTACTTGAATGCGGCTATCTGCGATTTCTTTGGCTAACTCTAGCGTGAAAAGTTCTCTTTTTTTGATGAGCAAATGATTAATCCCATCTATGATTTCTCTCTTTGAAAGGCGTAGAGAAATTTTTATCCGCTTTAAGGAAAATAATCCGCTCTTGCAGTGAGGTAGCAAAGGCATTTTCGAGTTTTGAACCCGATTCGGATTTGGGTTTTAAGGCTTCTAAGACTATTCTATCAGGCGTAAGCTGCTTGAGCCATTCTTTGGGAACGTACTTTTCAAACACTTTGAGCAATTGTATATCGGGGAAAATGCTAGTCAATTGCTGGATTCTCCGCACGCAAATAAAGTATAGGGCGATTTGAAGCACCAGACCAATTAGAATAAATAATGTTAGAGACATATTTAATGGTTAATGAAAATCGAAATGAAAATATTTAACTGCATTTTTAATTTACATTTTGATTTTAAGTTGCAAATAATTTGTTATTGATGTTGATAACGGGGCCCCTGAAACAGAGCCTTTGCCATGAATCAGGACATCTACTGAATATTGTCTTGGTAAAAACGTTGCGCCAACCGATTTGTCAGAATCCATCTCCAGCTCAGCAACCTCGTTTGAAAGAAGGTATGTCTCCCGACCAAAGCGCAAATTCATAGCCGATTTTTGGACTGGGTATAAGCTGAAGCTTTTGTTTATGGGGAATTCGATAGAGTGGTTTTTCCGACAGGACTGCTCCATCTCCTTCAATGTTCAATGTTAGGAAGCGTTCTGGAATGGTTATTCCGAGAGCGTTACCCAACTGGTAGTTATTGGTTTGGATCGTATCAAAAGATTGAGGGTGATTAATGATATGTGCGGACAAGTAATAGCTTCCCGGAAGAATGGTATCTGGAATAGTTACTGGTATTTTTACCTGTTTTGACTGACCAGAGAGTAATTGCATTGGATCCACAGAAACCTTAATTGAAAGTAGAGAACCATCGGGATCTGATCCCCAGGTGTCCGCTGTTTGGTTTAACAGAATTTCCACATCAATCAGGATGTCCGGTTCGATAGTGTCCTTTCCTGCATTCAGGAATAGAGCGTTCAATTCCAGTTCATCTCCAACTCCGAAATCGCCTACCGGGCTGGTCAAACTTACCAGTGCCAGATCAAACTGGGAGATCACTTGAATGTGGTTACCCTGATCGTAAAGGTATACTGTGTCACCGAGTGCCACCATTTTCGGATCAGATGAAATCTGAACAACGTTCCAATTCTGACCATCCGGAGATGAGTAGATATATTCTCCGGCTTGCGTAATAAAACTTCTGTGAAGTCGCAGTAACAACGGAAAAGATTTCTTCTTCGTCCGGGAGATTTACTTCAACCCATTCATTTTCCAAATAGAGTATGCCTTGTTTGGTTGGCCAGAGGTTCTTACTGCGGCGAGAAGTTTTTCCTGAGTTCTCGCAATCTGAACCTGACATGCTCCGCAAATCCGTCTATCCAGTCTCTCCTCCGTCTTCACTCATAAACCTCTCAGCAAAGATTTTTGAATCGTATTCCAGTATTCGGTTTCTGGCTCAAGTGTGATGAGGGAATGTCTTTAATTCCCAATTTATACCCGTCTTCAGATCGGGCCAGGAATCGGTCCGAATTGTAGCTTACCCAGAAAGCGTCCTTGCCATCATGAAAAAGCGCTCGGCGAGCCACCGGGAAACCATTCTGGTTCCTGAATGTCAGTCCAGGTCACACCGTCCGTGCTTCGGCGGATTTCCGGTTTCTGCAAAACCCTGATCCAGAAAAACTCCGTTTCCCCAGGCGGCTTTTGTGGTAGTCCGCTGATCGTATGTTTCCCATGTTCCGGTTGGACTCAGTAAGGAGCTGTTAAGGCCGTTAGAGACCGGTATCATGTTTTGGCTTCCGACCAGTGTCTCGACTTCACGCTCAGTGGAAGGTCTTTCAATAATGTGCCACGCCGTGCCATCTTTGGAGTAACGTAATTCCGAGGTGTCGTTTGTTTTTGGCGGAAGATAAAAACCCGACCGGAGAAGCTATCAATTCATGGTGCTCGCTCTTGGATACCGTGGGGAAAGCCGTCGTGCCTGCTGTGGTCCAATTGATTCCGTTTGATGAGCGGTAGAAAAGCTCTTCATTGCCACAATAAAAATAACCTTTATGGTAGACAATGTTTCCATGGAATGCAGGTCCGTTGATGGATTCCCAGTCAGTCCCATTCCCGGAAAAAGCGACCAGATTACTTATGTCTGTATCTTCAATGGCAAGGAACGGGCATTCCCTGGAGTATGTAACGACACATTCTTCGCTACGGGAGATTCGATGGCCGGAATTTCGAATTGCAACAGGATAGTCCATCCTCGTGCGAAACACCCCTTGTTGGCCAACGGCAAAGTAGGCATTCGACCCCAACATGGCAGTGTAATCCGGCAGTTTGCTTCCAGCGAGTGCCACCTCCTTTAAAGGTTTCCCAGGGCTTGCCAGATAGAGTCGGTTCGTTTCTGTGAACTCGTAGGGAAGGTTTGGCGAACTTGCGCCATTTCCAGCAGCGATTTGGCCCGTTTTCATGGAATACCAGTCGGTGCCATTGGTTGAGAGCCACACGGTTTCCATCCCTGTGGGTATGGCAAAAAAACTTGGCTGAATGTTTGATGGGATCAACGCGCATCCGGGAGGGGTATCAGTTGCCAGCTTATGCCGTCCCTGCTAAAAAGAAGCTCCCCAGTGTAGGAAGTTGCGCATATGCCAATGGTATTTTGGTAAAATCCGATGATTTGTGAAACCGCCGGGTCTGGATTCGATTCCATAGCTTTCCATCCAGCGATTGAAAAACCAAACCGGCGGGACCGGCGCAATAGAAGGCGCCTTTGAAATAAGTGATATCTCCGGCGACAGGATCTCCTCCAGGTATCAGTGTGACCGGATTTCGAACTGCGGTGAAGGTGATGGTCTCTTCGGTTGTCCGGTTCTCGGAGTCCGTGATGCGAATCTTCAGGATGTGGTCGCCCGGAGTGGAGGCGGTGTATTGAAAGTTGGAAAGCGGGGGCTCAAACTGGGAAACAAGTGCATCGTTAGCAAAGACCTCAACCAGGGTCACCGAAAGTTCCTCGTCCCGCTGCGTTGACCTGAAATTGAAATGTATCACCGATGGAGACCCTGGATCCTGAAGTCATGCCACTAACAGACAGGAAAAGCTCCTCGCTTCCGCCGTTTCCGGAATCTTCTTCAATATTCCAGAGGGCCACGAAGTCGGACATCAGAAGCATTCTCTCGTTTCCGGCAATCAACGTATTGGCATTGTAGCCATGCAATTCCTGATTCACCAGATCCCAGGTGTTTCCATCCGCGCTCCGGTAAAGGAATCCTTGGTTGGTAGCGAAAAAAGTCCCGTCAAAATACTGCAAACTATCCACCCAGGTCGATATACCAGAAGAAACTGATACTCACTCCTGTTTGCCAGGATTCACCGAAGGTCGTTACGCGGCTGCCACCATTATCAAATAACCCTACAATGTACTTACCACCCGAGGCAATGTGGTCAATTCCTGGGACTGCGGTTTGGCTGGTCGTTGTCCATGTGTTGCCATTTAAGGATGTGCGGACACCACTTCCCGAAAGGTGGAAAAACTGTCCATTGTGAAATAGTAAATGCCTGTCCAGGGAGAAATCTGTGGCAAGTGCCACGGTCCAGACTTCACCATTCGTTGAGTAAACCATGTCATTGCCGGATAAACACGCCATTGCCGAAAACCAGGTTTCGTAAGTTTGAACCATGTTCGTTCATGGAAGTCAGGGTTACCCCGCAAAATTGCCTCCAGATACGTATAGGTTATTTCCATACGT
>CALOED010000241.1:0-11689 GCA_942492005.1 uncultured Saprospiraceae bacterium | reverse complement strand
GCCTTCTCTGTCTATCTTATCGGCAGTAGAAAGTGTCAGAAGTCGAGCTTGTTCTATTTCGCATCTCGACTTTGCAATATCTTGTCGGATGCTGCTATATTCTGAAATGACTTTTCCGAAGGTACTCCTTTCCGTTACTCGCTTGCACATCAAATCCAACGCTCGCTGCGCTGCGCCAATCAATCGCATACAATGATGAATACGCCCAGGACCTAGCCGCCCTTGCGCTATTTCGAAGCCTTTTCCTTCTCCCACAAGCATATTACTTGCAGGTACTCGCACGTTGTTGAGTTCCACTTCTCCGTGTCCTTCTGGCGAATCGTAATTGCCGAATACGCTCAACGGGCGCACTACTCTTACGCCTTTCGTATGAGCAGGCACCAGAATCATGCTTTGCTGAACGTAGCGATGCGCCGATTCGTCCGTTTTTCCCATCACGATATATACTTCCGTTTCAGGATTCATCACCCCCGACGACCACCATTTTCTACCATTTATCACATATTCATCGCCCTCTCGCACTATCGAAGTTTGGATATTCGTTGCATCAGAAGAAGCGACTTGAGGCTCTGTCATCAGAAATGCCGAGCGAATTTTTCCATTCATCAACGGGTCAAGCCATTTTTTTTGCTGTTCGGGCGTTCCGTATTTTGCCAAAACCTCCATGTTGCCCGTATCGGGCGCAGAACAATTGAATACCTGCGACGACCACGTTACTCTTCCCATGAGTTCCGCAAGCGGAGCGTATTCCAAGTTGGTTAGCCCAGGGCTGAGGTTGCCGTAGCTTTTGGGTAAAAAAAGATTCCAAAGTCCTTCGGCTTTTGCCAAGTCTTTGAGTTCTTCAATTTTAGGGAAGTTTTGCCAACGGTTGTTTTCCACAAATTCATAATATTCCTTTTCTAAAGGAAAAATATGCGCTTGCATAAAGTTATCTACTCGTTCTTGTAAGGCTTTTGATTTTGCTGTGTATTCAAAATTCATAAGATGGCTTGAATTAAATGGTTGATGATTAGTTTCTATTTTTAAACCCATACAAAAAATAGGTTCTTTTTCGTAACATCTTCGATGCCTTTTTTTTAAAACCTGTATAGTAGTATGTTAAAATCACTAAGATTCAGCTTTAAAATTTTCATACATACCTAATTGTGTTTAATAGCCATTATTCACAAAGCGGCTTCGCCGCTTTGTCTATCTTCATTATCAGTTAGTTATGTCATAGGATTTAGTTTTGTGAATAAAGTCTAATATGTTTTTTTCGTTTTGTATGGTTTTAAAGTTTCTATTTACGAAAATGGGCGTTTTCGACTTTTAAGAATAAAATCTAAAATAGTCATAAAAAAATGGAGAACCTCTTTTTGGGCAGGCTTTTATTGGAGTCTGCAAGTTTAATTTTGATAAATATTAAAACATAAAAGGCTCTCTGACTTATGATTTACCATCGTCAAAGAACCTTTTAAAGTCAAGTATTAGCTTTTTTTTATGGTAGTTTAATACTTAATCATGTGCAAATCCATGAGTTGCTCTTCTTGAGATGAGATTTCGCCAAAGCCCAAAAAGCCACCAGAAGCCTTTGCGATTTGTCGAGCAAAACTTTGCCAACTTTCCATCAACTTATCGGCATAAACCTTATTGATTTTGGTCATAATTTTGCCGACTTTTTCCAATTCTTTAGAAACGGAAGCAATCATTTCTTGATTGCCCGTAGCAGAAGCTAATAAATCATTGACTTGCGCCTCAAAATTTTCATCCGCCAGATGGTAATAATCAAACAAGTCTTCATCGCCTATATGCTCACGGTAGCTCATCACTTTGCCTGCCCAAGTTGTCTCTTTTTTCTCCACTTTCCCGTCTGCGGCTGCTATCAATACGGTTATTAATGCTGGAGCTTTCAATAATTGTTGTGCATCCTCAGCCGAAAGTTGTTGAAATTCTTTGATATTCATATCTGTGTATTATTATTTTTTTTGTTTATTGATTTTATACTTACAAATAAACGTAAGAAATATTTAGTTGCAAATCTAAAAAAAAAGTGGTTCTTTTTTTAAGATGCTTTAAACGGTTTTTAGTTTAGGCTTCAATGATAAGTTGTCCATCTTTGAAATTCATTTCTACTTTGTTTCTACGGCTTAGCCAGCCCAAAATATCTTGCCCTAAAAGTTTTTTGCGCCAACCGTCAGCAAGTTCAGGCGAAACGTATTTGGGGTCTGCCTTCATTTTATTGAGTTCGGTACGAGATAGGATAAGGCTCGGACTAATTCCCGTCTCTACGCCTTTATACCTAATGAAAATATCTATTTGGTCGAATAAGAGGTTAAGTTGTTGTTGATTTTTTAAATATTTAGGAAGTTTATCCAACAGGGCATCTTCTTCGGGAGTTGTCGGTTGATTATAAAAATCTAAAATCATATCCGACTGTCGGAATGCTAACTTGCGAGGAATATGACGATGCGATTGCAAGGCATTAAGCCCATGCTTGATGTTTTTTGCTATAAAAGTCATCATCTTATTATCCAATACCATATTGCGAGTAACGTTTTGCGCTTTGGCTTGCTCCTCTCTCCATTGATACAATCGGATGTAAAAGATTTGACTTTTGGCAGGCAAACCAAGTAGCGTAGAACTTTTAGCAATGCTTGCGGCTATATCGTTTTTATAAAAACGTTCTTGCTCAAAAGTTTTCATTTCTTCAAGTGCGTATTCTGTTCGGTTAGTCGCTTCCAGTTGCACATTGATGCTGTCCATGAGTGCTTTGAGGTGCAATACATCGAGGAGTGCGTATTGGATTTGAGCTGGCGTAATCGGTCTTTCCGCCCAATCAGATACTTTTTGTCCTTTGTTGATGTTGATTTTTAAAACAGAAGAAAGAATAGAATGCAAGGCAATCGGATAATGATAACCAATGAAACCTGCGGCTATTTGAATATCATAAACCGATTTGGGAAGGATATTATAGACCTGATAAAACAATCGGTAATCATTGTTGCCAGCGTGTGTTATTTTTAAAATGCGCTCGTCGGTAATGAGTTTTAGAAATGCTTCCAAATCCGAACACGCCAATGTATCTATTAGAAAATAGCCATACTCGGATGCTACTTGAATGAGACACAATTGAGGATAATAACGTTTTTCGCTGATAAATTCCGTATCGAACGCTATCCAAGTAGTATTTTGGTGTTGTTCATAAAATTCTTGGAGTTCTTTTGCATTTAGTATCAATCTATAATTAATGTTATTCGACATTTAACTTAATTTATTGGTCATTATTTGCCACAAGAAATTGGCGCTGCAAAGGTAAATAATCTGTCAGAAATTGTATGATTATTTTTAAATGTCGTTTGAAGTAGTGAAGTGAAAGGTAGTAGCGAAAGAGAAATAGTAAGATAAAAATGCCTTTATGTATGTCCTAGAAAAAGGTAAGCCTATCATTTCGATAGGCTCCAGCTAAAAACAAAAACCACATTAACTATTTCTTTATTTGTTTGAGACTATAACTGTATTATTGGTTTGATTTTTTTTATTTCGTGTTATACCTATCATTATGCAATATTTTTGCCAACTTTAATTATTTGTCATAATAAAATCATTTTTTATCTATAATGAGTTGATACATAATATTTTAGGAATGAAAAAAATATTTTTTATTTTAAATTAGTATTTCCCAGCTTACGTTAAATCGGTGATTTTATGTCTTTATCCCTTAAAAGTCGTTGTTCGTTGTGGCTTTTTATGTAAAGTTGGCACATTGATTTTTATAAAATGACACCATTTTGTCTGATGTCAAACAGCTTTTTTAAAAAATTTGAGCATTATTAATAGTCATTATTCACAAAGCGACGAAGCCGCCTTGTCCATCTTCATTATCGGTTAGTTACGTAATAGAATTTAGTTTTGTGAATAAAGCCTAATACAAAAATGAGATTATGAGAATTTTAAGTTTCATTATACTATATATCGTATCGTTTTCGGCTTCGGCACAAGTAACCATTATAGGTAATGTAACGGATGCCAAAACGAATAATCCCATAGCGTTTGTTAATGTTTATGTGACGAATACTCAACTAGGCGCAACCACAGATGCCAAAGGCAACTATAAAGTCAAAGAAATACCACGAGGGCGAGTCGAACTGATATTTTCGGTTATTGGCTACGGGCATACCATTAAAGCTTTTGAAACAGGAGACTTGTCTTACCTCAAACTCGATGTAAAACTCCAACCCTCGGCCACCGATTTATCAGAAGTAAATATAGTAGCTCAAAAAGGGAGCGACCGAAAAAAGCAGCTCAAACGCTTTGAAAAAGCCTTTTTGGGATTTACTTCCAATGCTTCTAAATGCACTATTCTCAATCCTGAAGTATTAGTTTTTGAAGAAAAAAACGGCTACTTGCGGGCTTCTTCTAAGGATTTTATAAAAATAGAAAATCGGGCAACGGGTTATGAAGTCTCCTTCTTGCTGGACTATTTTGAACTGCAAGGCGAAGAAGTCACCTATGCCGGCAAGCCATTCTTCAAACCCCTTGAGCCTAAAAATAAAAAAGAAGCAAAGCGATGGAAAAAACGCCGAGTGCGTACTTACAATGGTTCTATTCGCCATTTTTTGAGCGCATTAATCAATGACCAACTGAAGGAAGCAGGCTATACCATTGAGATGGGGCAGGTCAGAAACAATGGTAAATTTTTAAAAGCATCTATGCCAAGTGCGTCGGATTTGGTGATTGACGGCAAGTCTAAATATGAAAAAATACTGCTTCTGCCCAACTACGCACTCAGGGTAACTTACAAAAAAGAAAGAGGACTTGCTTCCAAATCGTTGGCGGATGTGAGCCTCGGAAAAGAAAATGCAACGACCTTAGATGGAAATATTGGCACGGTCCCCCCAACTCAGGTTTCTTTTTTGTTTGCCCTCAATTCGCAAATAGCCATTAATTATAACGGCTTACTCAAGCAGCCTTTGATGCTCAAAGAGTACGATTACTGGGCCAATGAACGCATTGCAGACTTGCTGCCTATCGAATACTTGCCCGAAGGACTGCGCCTCGAAGAACCCGAAGATAACGCCCCTAAAATCAATGAATTTAAATTAACTAATTTGAAAGTAGCAGAAGATGAAATACGAAAAAACACGCCCAAACGGGACGACATACCTGCTATTGATAAACCCTATTTTGTAAAATCCTCAAAAGTAAATTATCTATCTGACGACGATTGGGTGCTAGGCGTAACCTACAACAATGTATCCAAAGCCTATCCCATTCGGATTTTGAACTGGCACGAAGTCGTGAATGATGTCTTTGGAGACACGGGCGTAGTGGTGACTTATTGCCCATTGTGCGCTAGTGCCGTAGCCTTCAAGTCGGAAGTAAATGGCGAGCGGTACAGTTTTGGCGTTTCTGGACTATTGTACAATAGCGATGTATTGCTCTACGATAGAACTACTCAATCCTTATGGTCGCAGATATTGGGAAAGAGCATAGCTGGTAAAAACTCAGGAACGGAATTGCTCTATATTTCCACAACCATGACAACGTGGAAAGATTGGAAAAACACCCACCCCGAAACGCTTGTGCTTACCACAAAAACAGGATTTGAGCGCAATTACAATAAAATTCCTTACGGAAATTACCCCAATTCTAATTTGATATATTTTCCTGTATCGAATGAAGATGACCGTTTTCATAAAAAAGAAAAGGTGCTGGGCATTACAGTAAATGGCAAATACAAAGCCTATCCGTTTTCGGAATTGTCAAAAAAAGAAAGCCCTATTATAGATACTTTTGAAGGCGAAACCATCGAAATTATTTTTGATAAACAACAGCAAATAGCCAAAGTCAAGAATCCCAAAACGAAGGCTTTTACCTTGTATTGGTTCGCATGGTTTGCCTTTCATCCAGATACGGAAGTGTTTGAATAGAGCCGTGTAAATATAAAAGCGTCGAATACCTTGAAGATATTCGACGCTTAAAATAAATAATCCTCAGACTAGAACCAGCCTGCGCCCAAACCTTGGAATGGCCACGGAATACGCAACAAAATCAAGAATAAACCAATGCCAAAGAAGATAAAAGTCGTCTTGAATTTGGCAGCACTTGTACTTGCTTTCTTGGCACGGCTGTTACCAATCGTAATCAATACGGCAGCAATAATCATCGTCAGTGGATGTTCAATTACAAAAAAGCGAGTAAGTTTATTGCCCATGATATCGCCTACTATTTCTGATTTTTCGCTTATAAAAAACAAAACTACTCCTATCAAAATTTGAATATGAGTAAAAATCAGTGCAAAAGTATTGAGTTTTTTATCGCCAGCTTTAAATTCTGCTTTTGATTGCCATTTTAAAAATGCGCTGACTACTGCTATTACTAAAAGTGCTAAAGTTATCCAGCGAGTGCCAGAGTGTGTATGTTTTAAAATATCGTACATGAGTTGATTTTTATTAAGTTTTTAGATAGGGCAAATGTAAAGTTTAAATGTTATTTTATATGAATCAATAGCTGAATATATTAAATCGGTACTTTTAGGATAACTATTCAGTACATTGTTTCAAAAATTTGTTTATATACTCCAAGGTAGCTTGCTGCCTTGTTTACATTGAAAATCAAAGTACAATGGGGCAAGCCACCATTGGAGAAAAGATTAACTTATTTTTGAAACACTGCATTCAGTACACTGTTTCAAAAATTAATTTAGGTTTTAAAAATATTAAACTACTTTTTAAGTTGTTGATTTTCAGTTAGTTTAAAAGGCATTTTTTAAATCCTTAAAATGATTGCAAAACTTTTGAAACAGTGTATTCAGTACACTGTTTCAAAAATTTGTTTATATACTCCAAGGTAGCTTGCTGCCTTGTTTACATTGAAAATCAAAGTACAATGGGGCAAGCCACCATTGGAGAAAAGATTAACTTATTTTTGAAACACGGTATTCAGCAATAGTTTTTAAAATAAACAAGCACTGTTTTTAAAACAGACCTAATATTCTGTAATGGCTTTAGGGAATGATGAAGTGTGGCAGATGTTTTTGTTATTGGTAGTGGTGTTTTACTATTCTTTATTCTTTATTAACTTCCTACTTACCAGTATTCTGTTTTCATGTTTTAAAACTAAGATATAAACCCCTTCTTGTAAATCCTCTGTATTGACAGTATAGACCCTTTCATTAGTATTTTCAGACTTAATCAACCTTCCAACAACATCATAAATTTCGTAATTTATTGAATAATGATTTGAGGATAAATTGATTCTATCAATAAAAGGATTTGGGAAAATGGTAAAATCGGTTGGTGTGAAAAGTTCTGTCGTCCTAGATACACAATAGTCACAAGTTCCTAAAAAACTAAAATAGCCTTGAAAATAATGATTATAAATACTATCCGTTACTACATTTTTTGTTTGGCAGAGTACTATTTGGTTTTTATAGCTTTGATTTTTGTAGGTCAGACCAGAACTTGAACCTACGCCCTCTATGAATACAATTTGAAAATCATTTGGAGTGCATAAATTCGTAAAATTTAATAATCGTATATGTTTTTTGTTATTAAAATAGTAAACGCTATCCACAGAATAGTATTCAGTTTGAGTACTAATATCATTAAAAATTTCAAATGTATCTCCAACGGATAAATTTAAATCCATTAATAGATATTCATTATTTTGGTCACTGTCATAGTACCAAACTTTTCCTAGTAAAGTATCTTCTCTCAAAAAAACGAGTTGAGAATTATCAGTTGTAATTTTGTAAACATTTGAATTTATCAAGGTGTCTCCCGTAATAGTAAATGTATTTGAACACCAACTATCGCAAAACCCTGTCAATATCTCCCATTTGGTATTTATCTCTCCAAAAATAGATTCAAATTGAGCATTTGTATTTTTGGGAATAGAAAAAGTTAAAACGAAAATTAAAATGATATTTTTTTTCATCTGCTTTTAATTGAAGTTGCTGATTTTATTATATAACTTTTTAGTCCATTTTCTGGCGGTTTCCATAACCACCAGTATTCTACAATAGTTGCAGTAAAGGATTTGAAGCGACTGAATATCAATATACTAGCCGTATCTTTGGCCTGCTAGTGGTTCGTAAGTTTGTTTATTGGCGGTGTGTGTTTTTCAGGCTAATTCAATAGAAGTTTTAATTATTTGATATTAGCCATTATTCACAAAGCGGCTTCGTCGCTTTGTCTATCTTCATTATCAGTTAGTTATGTAATAGGATTTAGTTTTGTGAATAAAGTCTATTAAGTTAAAATTGATTTATTGAATACATTGTTTCAAAAGTTTGTTTATATACTCCAAGGTAGTTTGCTGCCTTGTTTACATTGAAAACCAAAGTACAATGGTACAATGGGGCAAGCCACCATTGGAGAAAAAGATTAACTTATTTTTGAAACACTACACGAAGGTTCTTAAAATGTTGAATAAGTATTCCACAGCAAAAACTGTTTTTAAGAAGTGACTGATGAGGCGAATCTAAAAAGAATCTTATGGAGAAAAACGTAGGTAAAAAACCTTCGCTACACACAAATATCAAGGTTTAATGTGTGCAACATAGGTTTTTTACCTACATTTCCCCACAGTTTTTTTTCAATTTATTCAATCAATGTTCAATATAAAATATTTGACTACAAGGAATAAAAATCCACCGATAGTTCTAAATTTCATTGGTTAAGCTATTTAATCGCCGCCAACAATGACATACTTTTTTCTTTTTATGCCAACCTATTTTAGGATAGTACATCTTTATCCAAATGCCTCTCGAAACTGCTCTCTTTTTAATATTTATAATAACTCACCCATCAATTTTCGAATATTTTTTGCTTTATAAATCGCTTGAACAGTCGAAGTATATGCTTTGACGAACCGTTCATTTTGGTTAAGATTTTCGAATATTTCAGGTTGATTTAAAAAGGCTGTCCAGTCGTTTTCTGTATTTTTTGTCGCTTGATGTAGTGCGGCTTTTTGTACATCAATAATTTCAAGCGGTTCGCCATTTTCTTTAATGCCTTTGTCGCTATAATAACACCATGCCGCTAAAATAAATGTAGCGTATTTAATATTGCCACCATTTTCTAAATTTTCCCGAAGGGTCGGAATTAAAAACTTAGGCAACTTCGCAGCACTTTCGGCACAAATACGACTGACACTATCTTTTATATTTGGATTGGCAAAACGATTTTCCAAAGTATCTTTGTATCTTTCAATATCAACACCTTCAATTTTACCCAAGATGGGTGTGAATTCTGTGTCCATAAACTGCCGCATAAACTTTGCAAAAACAGCATCTTCCATACAAGCATCTATCGTTGGATGTCCATGAATCGCTCCTGTAATGCCCAAAACTGAATGACCTGCATTGAGCAAACGGATTTTCATTTTTTCATAAGGCGTAACATCGGGAACAAATTGAACGCCCAACTTTTCGAGTGCTGGTCTTCCGTTTGAAAAATTATCCTCGACGACCCATTGAATAAATGGTTCGCAAACTACACACCATTCGTCAGTTAGCTGATGTGTGTTTTCTAAATAACGGGTCACTTCTGGAGTCGTGACAGGCGTAATTCTATCCACCATCGTATTGGGAAAACCAACTTCTTTCGCTATCCAATCCGCTATTTTTATATCTTGTTTTTTGGCGAAAGCCAATAACATCTTGCGAAGCATATCGCCATTGTGTTGAATATTGTCGCAAGACAAAATCGTAAATGGCGGTAATCCGTTGTCGTGTCTTTTTCGCAAGGCAGCCATCAAATAACCATAAACCGTTTTCGGTGCGTCCAAATGCGTCAAGTCGTGTTGAACGTCTGGATTTTTAAAATCAAACTCGCCTGTATTCGGATTGAAATTATAACCGCCTTCGGTAATCGTGAGCGAAACAATTTTAGTGTCGGGGTGCGCCATTTTATCAATGACCAATTGAGGATTATCAACGGCTAAGAGATACTCCGTTATAGCACCAATGACTTCACTTTCCACTTTTCCGTTAGGATGTTGCGTCACCAATGTATATAAACAATCTTGCTTTTTTAAAACATCTGCCATATTTCGGTCGGCTTCTCGCAAACCTACGCCACATATTGCCCAATCTGTAGCACTATATTTTTCTAATAATTGATGAATGTAATAGGCTTGATGAGAACGATGAAACCCACCTACTCCAATGTGAACAATACCTGTTTTTAATTGCAGTCTATCATAAGTCGGACAAGGAACTTGCTCCGCTATTTTTGAAATATTCGTTTGATTTAAATTCATGTTACTTAATTAGGATGACTTTTTAAATTTCAATAAACTGATAGGCGTATATCTAAAATATTAAGTTGGTTAAGGTATTTTTTCGGCAATAACATTACTAAACTGTTATTTTTACAATATGTAGTGCGCTAATTTTAGCAACAAACAAACAATTTAGCAATCTCAGCAATGCTACTTATACCACCTTTTTCCCTCGTTGCAAGACCCAATATGCTGCAACAAAGTAAATCACGGTACAAATAAAACCGTACAAATAAAATGTCTCTCGATTAGCAATATAATTACTTTCATCACTACTTCCGAAAAGCACATTGGCAGCTAACACTAAAGTGATACCTAAAGCGACGTAAGCCACCGTTTTCAATGACTTTGACATCAACGATGCGTCTTTTATCGGTTCTGGCACTTCGGCGGCTAGTTTTTGGTGATATTGTTCGACCAATTCGTCAAATTCGGCTTCTTTTGCTGCCGCTTCGGGATAGGTTTTCTTTGCTCCGTATTGTCTCGCTAAAAGCGTATAAAGAATGATAGTAAAAAACCAAGTAGGAATAAATAAATAATAAAATGACATCACATCCAGATAATTCAGCCCAAAACCAAACACCAAACCTAAGCCCCAATAGGCGACCGCAGGAACGCTATGGATATAGTCTTGATATTTTGACCAATATCTCGTATAACCGATTTTTGGGAAAATTTGATGCTCTGCAAATACAATCGCACCAACAGGAACAACTATTAAGCCCGCATAAGTCAGCAAGGGTAAAATTTGGGAAAACACAAAGGGAAAACAAGCAATAACGACCATTCCCAAACCAACTGCCATCGTTGTTGTTCTACGAGAAAATTTAGTGAAAATTGCCTGTGCTGCCAAGCCTGCTCGATACAAATTGGTAATCGCAGTAGTCCATCCTGCCACAATCACAATGACAAATCCCGACCAACCCAACGCATAAAAAGCCACATCGCCAGGGTCTAATTCGACAATTGATTTTCCTAAAATGACGGCTGCGCCTGCGCCCATAATGCCAGCTGCAATCCAAGCGATATAATGCCCAAATAGCATTCCCGTACTCGTTGCCAAGCCGTAAGATTTCTTTTTGGCAAATCGCAATAATGCCATATCTATCAGTCCAAAATGCGTAATCGTGTTCGCTGCCCAACCAAAACCAATGACTTCTACTAAGCCTATGCCTGATTCTCCATTGCTGTTCACGCCCGTCCAAACGGATCGATTGCCAATGTCTATAAATTGTGCCCAACTTTCGGGAAGTGTCGTTCCTAAAACATCCAAAGACAAGGCAGGCAATAAAACCAGTGCACCACTGGTAAACATCACAAAAAGCCACGGCGCACATATTCCCGAAAATTCAGAAACGGCATTGAAACCGTAAATCGCCACAAATACGACAAAAATGCCTACCAGAATGACAATTAAAACAAA
>CALOED010000240.1:0-12646 GCA_942492005.1 uncultured Saprospiraceae bacterium | reverse complement strand
ATGTACTGCTGTTATAAAATGAAAAACACAGCGCAAAAAACACCAATGATTAAAACGAAAAATATTGATACACTAAAAGGGAAAGTACTTGTGTTTGGAGGCGTTTATAGCAATTTGCAAGCCTTACAACAACTCCAGCAAATAGCCGAAAGCGAAGCAATTCCAGCGCAAAATATCATTTGCACAGGCGATATTGTTGCTTATTGCGCACAGCCCGAAGAGTGCATTCAAATCATCAAAGATTGGGGCATACACTCCATATTGGGCAATGTAGAAATCCAACTAAGAGACGAAGAAGAAGACTGTGGCTGCAATTTTAATGACGGTTCTCGCTGCGATGTATTTTCGAGGCATTGGTATCCTTTCGCTCAAAAAAACGTAAGTGCAGCGTCCTTAGAATGGTTCAAAACCTTACCCGACCACCTGAGCTTTATTTATGCTAACAAACGCTGCCTTGCCGTACACGGCACATTTTTCGAAACATCAGGCTATATGTTCAAATCTTCGGATTGGTCAGAAAAGCAAGCCAATTTTGATGCTGCTAACGTTGATGTGATACTTGGCGGGCATTGTGGGTTGCCTTTTTCAGACACGAACGATAATAAATATTGGCTCAATTCGGGTGTCATAGGAATGCCTGCCAACGACGGACTACAAGAGTTTGGTATATGATTTTGGATGATACAAAGGGTTTTTCGTATGAACACAGTGCTTTTGATTATGATTTTAAAACTACGAATCAATTGATGCTTGACCATCAATTGCCACATCAATATGCAAATACTTTGGTCTCAGGGCTTTGGGACAATTGCGAAATTTTACCAGAAAAAGAAAGCGCAGCGCAAGGAAAAGCCTTAGCATTTGGCCAGTTGGCTTTTTAAAATAAAGGCTAAAACAAGGTGAAATTGAAGTAATTCAGGACAATAAAAAGACGGAGAGCCAGCAGAAAAAATTATTCGCTATACGAAATAACAAAAAAGCAAATCGAAAATCTATAAACTACATCTGGAGCTATATCCAGAAAAATATGCAATAATAAAAACGAAGAAAGACCAAGTAAATACTTGAATTTTATCTCCAAAACCTGTATTATTGGTGGTGTAAAATATAATCTTATCATTTCCATTCTGTATTTTTTTTAGAAAAAAATCAACATCATTCCCAAGTTTTTTTAATTTTCCGCACGGAATTATTGGATTTACAATTGTAAAATTGTAAAAAGAGCGAAGTATAGGACAATTTTAAAAAGTTCTATACCTTCACTTTTACAATCATTAAAATTCCACAAAAAAAACTGAATATGAAGAATTTATCTAAATGGCTGATGTTGAGCCTCCTATGTCTTAGCTCAACGCTTGTTTACGCACAAGACTTAACGCAAACCATTCGGGGAACGGTGGTGGATAAGGAGTCGCAATTTCCTTTACCTTTCGTCAATATTGTTATTAAGTCGATGCCGAATGCAAATTTGGGCGCAACTACTGATGAGAACGGGATTTTTAGAATTAATGAAGTGCCGCTAGGGCGACAGACGATTGAAGTATCTTACATTGGCTACGAGACGGTGACGTTAGATAATATCATTGTGACTTCTGCCAAAGAGGTGATTTTGAAAGTGGAAATGGAAGAAGCAGCCACAAAAGTGGGCGAAGTAGTGGTGACGGCTGGCAAACGAGGCGATGTGATTAACGAAATGGCAACTGTGAGTTCTCGGCAGTTTTCGGTAGAAGAAACCAACCGATACGCTGGTAGCCGTGGCGAACCTGCCCGAATGGCTTCCAATTTTGCGGGCGTGCAAGGCGCAGACGATTCTCGAAACGACATTGTTATTCGTGGAAATTCGCCTCAAGGCGTGCTTTGGCGTTTGGATGGAATCAATATTCCGAACCCAAACCACTTCAATATTGCAGGCACAGGCGGTGGCCCTGTAACGATTTTGAATAATAAATTCCTAGCTAACTCCGACTTTTTTACAGGCGCATTTCCGGCAGAGTACGGCAATGGTATTGCAGGCGTTTTTGATTTGAAAATGAGAAACGGCAATAATCAAAAACACGAGTTTAGCGGTCAGTTGGGATTTCTGGGAACAGAATTGATGGCAGAAGGCCCGCTGAATAAAGAGAGTGGCGCATCTTATTTGGCTACTTTTCGCTATTCGACGCTTCAATTGTTTAGCGCATTGAATATTAATGTAGGTACGGATGCCATTCCTAAATACTACGATGGCGCATTTCGTTTCAATTTTCCATTAAAAAAAGGTGGAAATTTAGCGTTTTGGGGAATAGGCGGCAATAGTACCATCGATATTGTGTTGAGTACAGCCGTTGCGCCCGATACGAGTACGTTGATTTATGGCTCGAATGATAGAGACCAGTATTTCAGCTCTTCCATGTTTTCTACTGGCGTGACCTATACGCAGCCTTTGGACAAAAACACCTTTTTAAAAGCAGGAGCGGCATATTCTCGCACCGATATTTTTGCTAATCACGATTATATTGAGCGAGATGTGGAGAACGGTATATTTACAAATATTGTAAAAACGCCAATCTTGGATTATGAATTTCACGAAGGAAAATACTCTGCTTACTTGCAGTACAATAAAAAATTGAGCGCAAAAACGACTTTCAAAACGGGAATAAATATCGACGCTTTTGATGTGGATTATATTGATAGCGTAAGGGTGGTCCAGCCTGGCACGGACAGCACCGCAGCGAATTTTACGAATTGGAATACCCGTTGGGACGTAAGAGATATGACGTTTTTAGTGCAGCCTTTCGCACAGGTTAAATACAAGGCAACGGACAAATTAACGTTGGTAGGTGGGGTGACAGCTACTTATTATAGCATCAATAAAAGAAGTTTATCGCCAATTGAGCCACGTTTGGGCTTGTCTTACGAAATCAGCAAAACCCAAAAACTTAGCTTTGGGACGGGTTTGCATTCTCAAACACAATCCAATTATTTGTACTACTATGGCGACGAAACGGTTGGAAATGCACCAATAGGCTACAATAAAGAAGCAATGGGCTTGACGAAAAGTGTTCATTTTGTATTGGGACACGATGCGGCATTCAAAAATAATATGCGTTTGAAATCAGAAATCTATTACCAATTCTTATACGATGTTCCTGTCAATACGTACTCTAGCTCCTATTCTTTGGTTAATTCAGGTTCTGGATTTTCACGCTTATTCCCCGATTCTCTGACGAATGAAGGGACTGCTCGCAACTATGGAATAGAGTTTACACTCGAAAAATTCTTTGGCGGTGGCTATTATTTTTTGGTGACCACTTCTTTATTTGACTCTAAATATCAAGGTAGCGACGGCGTTTTGCGCAATTCGATTTTCAACGGGCGTTATGCGTTCAATGCGTTATTTGCCAAAGAATTTACGTTCAAAAATGGTACGGCTTTGAATATCGGAGGTAAGGTAACGAGAGCTGGCGGACGTTGGTATGGCGAAGTGGATGAAGCGCAATCTGCTCAACAATTGGAAGTGATTTACATCGATGAAACCGTCAATTCAAAACAGTTTCGACCTTATTTCAGAGTAGATGGTAAGGTTTCTTTTATTTGGAACAGACCAAAAGTGACCCACGAAATAGCGATTGATTTTGTAAATATACTCGGCACTCAAAATATTTTGACGCTGACTTATGCTCCTGACCATCCTAGTGGCAATCCTATTCAAGAGGAATATCAATTAGGTTTTTTACCGTTATTTTATTACAAAATTGATTTTTAAAAAAAAAACTAGCTTTTAAAATCCTTTTGTTATATTTTTTTCCTAGAAACCGTGTCAGAACTACACTCTTTTAACCTTACAAGAGCGCAGTTCTGACACGGTTTTTTTTATTCCAAAAAACGATTTTATTGCCTCAATAATTAGAAAAATTGCTTTAGCACTTGACTTTTATCTATATATAGTGCATACGGGTTTTTTTTGAAAAAATCAACCCCTAAACAAAAAAAGTTGAAACTTTTTATTTTCAAAGCCGTAAATGATTTACGATTTGTCAATTATATGAAACAATAGAATGGAAATCCAAGAAAATACAGAAACATAGTATGAGGCAATTAAAAATTACCAACAAAATCACAACTCGTGAAAGTCTTGCATTAGATAAGTACTTGAACGATATTGGAAAAAATAAGTATGCTAACGGCTGACGAAGAAGCAGAATTGGCAAGAAGAATTAAAACTGGCGATCATGAAGCACTCGAACAATTGACAAAAGCCAATCTTCGATTTGTAGTTTCGGTAGCGAAACAATATCAAAATCAGGGATTGTCATTGAGTGATTTGATAAACGAAGGCAATGTGGGCTTGATGAAAGCAGCAAAACGATTTGACGAAACCAAGGGTTTTAAATTTATTTCTTATGCGGTGTGGTGGATACGTCAATCTATTTTGCAAGCTATCGTAGAATATTCTCGTATTGTGCGCCTTCCTTTGAATAAAGTAGGGTCTTACAATAAAGTAAACGAGGCTTTTCTATCTTTTGTGCAAGAGTTTGAGCGTGAACCTAGCAACGACGAATTGGGCGAATTGCTCGGCATGACAGGCAAAGAAATAGCAAATATGCTCAAAGGTAGCGGCAGACATCTTTCAGTAGATGCGCCTATTAAAGGAGAAGATAGCGATGCTACAATGTTGGATTTGATGATTAACGACGACCAAGTCCGCCCGGATAGTATGCTGTTAAAAGAATCCCTCAAAGAAGAAGTGCAAGAAGGTTTGCAAATCTTATCGCCTAGAGAGGTGGAAGTCTTATCGAGCTACTACGGGCTAGAGGGCAAAAAACCTTTGACGCTTGAAGAAATTGGCGAATTGTATAACCTCACTCGTGAGCGAGTGCGTCAAATCAAAGAAAGAGCTATTCGCCGTTTGCGAAAATCTTATAATCGCAATGCACTCCGTTCTTATCTTGGATAATTTTTAAAAATAATTGGCTAAACATTATTAGCCATTATTCACAAAGCGGCGAAGCTGCTTTGTCTATCTTCATTATCAGTTAGTTATGTAATAGGATTTAGTTTTGTGAATAAAGTCTATTATAAAAAATAGAAACACATCAGTTTTTCGCTGATGTGTTTTTTTTATTTAAGAATATACCCTAAAAAAGTATCAATCAGTAACGGCGCTGTTCCTCTAAGATTGATTTATCGCAAAAGAGGCTTTGTTTATCCAATAAAATCTGCCTTCAAATACTAACTACCCACTAGAAATTCGTTATAACTATCGTCATACTATATATAACAGTACACTAAACCCAATTTTAATCCTTTAAAAAACAGAGTGATAAATTAAATCGCTCGTAAGTAAGTACTTATATATAATTATACTTGGTATTTATAGTATTGTCGTATAAAAGATACAACCTAAGAAGAACTTTAACCGTAAGGATAACTGTACAATCCTATCCTTGCAAACACTAATAAAAAGAACTGTGTCATGAAATACCCTATTGTTTTCCTAGCTTTTTTGACTTTAGTTTTGCCCGTTTTTGGTCAAAATGCAGATTATTCAGAATTTCAAGTCGGACAAATGCACGTCAATGACTTTAAAGTAAGTCCCGACGGCAAATTGCTTTTGTATAATGTAGTCAGCCACAACTCCATTGAGTACGAAAGTGAGTTTTATATCCATGATTTGGCTAATGGTACGGAAGAGATTACATTAGGCAAACACAAAGGCTATATTCAAGGCTGGCAAGATAACGAACACGTTGTCATTACAACGGAAGAAGGACAATTTATCATCCAGAATATTTTTACAAAAAAGAGTCAAGCCGTAAAAAATCCTGCTCCTGCGGACTTCACGCCTCTGTATGTTTCATCGTCCAAAATGGTATTTTGCGATGAAGGCATCAATAGCCCAGAGTATCGAGTGTATGAGAATGGCAGCCTTTCCAGAACGCTAAAAGGCGGACAACCATTGATAATCAATAGTTTTGATAATGCTTCAAATAGCGTTATCGAAGTGTATCCGGGCAAGCAAAGCGGTCAGGTAGATGTCTATCAGTTTGATTATGCAGCGAACAGCCGAAAAGTGATTGCGTCGTTGCCGCTTAGTAGCAGTAGCATCATTGTAGATGTAAATAAGAGGGGTGATGATGTTTTTTACGTTATTGAAGATCAGACGTGGAACAACGAAGGCGGACACCTTTGGAAGCGTTTGAAGGCTAATTTGTACGCTTATAACATGAGTTCAAAAAATCCAGAATTGCTTTATCAGTTTGAGGAAGGCATGGAAGCATTGAATTTAGAAATCGTTTCAAGAGAGCAATATTTGGTTATTTTCAAAGACCATTACAATGACGGTGAAATCATAGTGGATAGAAATGAGAAAGGAAGCGAAGGCATCGTTTCGCCAAATACGCCTGCCCCGGCTGGCTCGAAGGAAATCAAATCAAGTATGTTTGCGGCTATTGCTGGCAAATTTAGAAGTACACTTTCTGCTTCATCTATCATTAGCACTATCAATCGTTTAGATAAAGATTATCCTAATATTTATATCAATGGTTCGGAGTTGGCAAAATCAATGAGCCACCTTTCGGCTAAAAATCAAGCTATCCTAAGTTCTAAAGTGGATAAATTGATTATCAATGAAGGAAAAGTAACCGTAAAGTTGAAACCCAACGTTACTCAAATCAAGATTACTCAAAAATCAAAAAGCGGCTCTGACGTTACGGTGAGACTGAAACAAGGTGCTACTATAAAATTCACTGAAAAATCAAGCGATAAAATCTATGCGCAAATCAAAGGAACTGCGATTTGGATGAAAGTTCAGTATGCGAGTATTGGCGCAATATCGCTGAAAGGAGAAGACAACACCATGAATGTTTTTACAAAAATGGGCGTTGGTTTTTGGACTTCTCATAAGATGGGAATTGTAAAAAGACGTGTTCGTTAGACCATCTGAAACACCTTATTTCGATATTTCAAAAATCTCGTACAGGTAGTTGGCTGCCTTGTACGAGATTAATTTTTTTATCTTATCATAAGTCCAATCTTTAACCGCTAACGGAATAAAGAATTGGACTTATTATATTTTGCAACCTGTCTCCAGCCTAATTTCGCTGCTACTTACGATTTACCTTTAGTTTTTAGAAGTTTTATTACTTTTAGCCTCGCTACCCAATTGTTTTTCATTTTCATTTGTTCCGAAGCAAAAAAAAATCCTATCTTTCTCTTTAAAACCATACAAAAAATAGGTTCTTTTCGTAGTATCTTCGATGCCTTTTTTTTTAAACCGGCCGGTCGGCAGACAGGTTTTAACTTGTTTTTTTCGTTTTGTATGGTTTTAAATCTTTCTCGAAAAACCATCTTTGTTATGAAATATATAGTAATATGAAAACTCAAACATTTTAAAATAAATCCCCCAAATCCTATTGAACCACTTTAAATAAAAACCGTATGACCTCCATGAAGAAATTTCTTTGCTGTTTATTATTCTTGTATTTCTTCTATGGATGTGAAGAAATGCCTTGCGATGATAATTTTGAAAGAGGAGAAGTCGATAAAGAAATCATTGGTTTTTATTCGTCTTTTCGAGAAAAACATTTAACCATCGAAGACATTCCTTTTCAATACCTTACCCGAATCATTTATGCTTTTGCCGAACCTTTGGAAGATGGCAGCCTAAACGTTTCTTCGCTAAAAAATACGGCTCAACTCGTCCGTTATGCGCATCGCAACAATGTAGAAGTTTATTTTTCGGTGGGGGGGCGGCACATCCAAACACTTCGCAGCCATCTCTATCAGCAAAGAAAAGCGCAGTCGTTTTGTGGAAGAAGTGATAAAATACACAAAAGAATTTTGCTTTGATGGCGTGGATATTGACTGGGAAAAATGGTCGTATGACGAAAAAAAACGCCCTTTGCGAATCGAACAAAAAGGACTCGTCGTACTGTTACACGACTTAAAAAAAGCCCTAACACCAATTGGCAAACAACTCTCAATGGACGTTTACGGCTCGATATGGGCGGGCAAAAATTACCTTGACGAAGCGGAACAGTACGTGGACCAAGTGCATATCATGGCGTATGATTTTTCAGGGAAATGGTCTGAACCGATGCCGCATTCTTCCATTGCACAAGCCTTCGGCTGGGATAAAAAATTGCCTAATTCTGGGGTGAATTATTGGCTCAATGAGCGCAAATGGCCGAAAGATAAATTATATTTGGGTATCCCATTTTATGGCAGAGATTTTAATGATGAGAATGTAAGAGGCAAGCCTTACCGAGAAATTTTGGAAGAATTTCCGAATGCACACGAGAGCGACGAAATCAATAAAATTTATTATAATAGCCCCAAAACGGTACGCCGAAAGGTAGAATTGGCGATGGAAAAAGACTTAGGCGGCGTAATGATTTGGGAACTGACCCAAGATACAAAAGGGGAGAAGAGCTTGCTCAAAAGCGTGTTTGATGGAATGAATAACAACTGATTTGGAGAATTGCTGATTTGGAAACGGAGTTCCCGCAAATTTACTCATTTACTTAACTATATGATACTACAAGTCTTTGAATATCAACGCCTATTGTTAAGTGATACGTTCAAAGCGCATCACTTAAATGCGTTATTGAAATTCAATGACGAGCATGGGCAAAAATATTTCTCGGTAGTGCATCGAGGCGTAAAATTTTCGCATTACGTGGGAGTGATTCAAGTAGGCGATTTGACGATTGAAATATTGCCAAAAGTAGATAAATACGCCGATGGAAATGCAGAGCAATGGCGTTCAGTATTGTTGGAAATGCTTCGATTTACGCATCTGTTGAAAGTAGAGACGGTTTCTAAAGCACCTTTGTTGTTGAGCCAACAATCGCTGATGGATATTTATTTGAATGTGTTTTTGGTAGAAATGCGCAAGCTACTTCGGAAAGGTTTAGTCAAATCGTACCAAAAAATAGAAGGCAATCGGAAGGCGATGAAAGGAAGCCTTCAATTTCAAAAACACATCAGCCAAAACCTTGTCCGAAAGGAGCGGTTTTATACTAAATCTCATGATTATTCCAACAATCATTTATTGCATCAGCTATTGGCAAAGGCATTGAAAATTATTATAAAAACGAGCCACAACGAAAGCCTGACCACACAAGCGCAACAACTCTTACTTCATTTTCCACAGACCGACGATATTAAAATTCATGCAGAACTGTTTCAAAATATACCTTTGTATCGCAAAAATGAACACTATCAATCTGCATTGAATATAGCTCAATTGATACTTTTGAACTATTGCCCCGATTTGAAAAGTGGCGATTTTGATATTTTGGCTATTCTCATTGATATGAATAAGTTGTTTGAAGAATATATCTTTGAGGCATTGCGAAAGGTGGTGTATAAAAAGGGATATACCATCAAAGGGCAGCCTTCGTTGGCGTTTTGGAAAGACCGAACAAGCCTTCGTCCCGATATTATTATTCAAAAAGAAAACGAGAATATTGTATTGGATACGAAATGGAAAATTTTGCAAAAAGAAACGCCTCAGAGCGACGATTTGAAGCAGATGTTTGTATATGGGCATTATTTCAAAGCGGTTAAAAATGTCTTATTATATCCAAAATCCGATACAAAACAAGCAACTCAAAAAGGTGCTTTTCATAAGAAAATGTACGATGAAGCAACGGGGCAAATGGTGGAGCAGCGTTGCGATTTGGTGTTTGCGGAAGTGTTGCGAAATGGGCGTTTGAATAAAAATATTGGAACAGAAATATTGGAAATAATTAGTGGTGAAGGGTAAAACAGATGGTCGAAATGAATAAATACACTTTATTAGAGCTGAATGAATTTATCAAAAGAGTGATGGCGTTGAATTTGCCTGATGCGCTTTGGATAAACTGCGAAATCTCTCAATCGGGGCGTTCTCGTGGGATTATGTATTTGGATTTGATACAAAAAGATGAAATTTCTAATCAAGTAGTAGCGCAATCGAAGGCATTACTTTGGGCTAGAGATTATAAATTAATACGAAAAAAACGGGGCGAAATCATTGATGAAATTTTGAAAACGGGGCAGTCAGTTTTGCTAAAAGTAAAAGTAGAATTTAGCGAACGACACGGACTTACATTGATGATTGAAGACGTAGATACGACTTTTACGCTGGGCGCATTGGCTCTCAAACGCCAACAAACCCTCGAAAGGCTCATGCAGCTAGGCTATATTGGTAAAAACAAAACCTACGATTTGCCTTCGGTCATTCAGCGAGTTGCCATTGTTTCGAGTGAAACGGCGGCTGGTTATCAGGATTTTATCAACCAGTTGAATAATAACGAATGGGACTATCAGTTTGATTGTCAGTTGTTTCCGGCAGCGATGCAAGGCGAACGAACGGAAGAGGAAGTAACGGACGCATTCCGAATGATAAATGCGCAATCGGATGATTTTGATATAGTAATAATTATCAGAGGGGGTGGCGCAAAATTGGATTTGGCGGCATTTGATTCCTTGGATATTGGAAAAGCAATCGCCAACGCTGCCCTGCCGGTACTGACGGGTATCGGTCACGAAATAGACGAAAGTATTGCTGATTTGGTAGCGCATACGCCATTGAAAACGCCTACGGCAGTCGCTGATTTTATTCTACATCACAATATGGTTTTTGAAAGCGAAGCAGAGCAATTGTATTTGAAAATTATAGAGCAATCACGTTTGAGACACCAAAATGCAGCTCAAGAAGTACAGCAAATAGAGCAGCATTTAGGATTTTTAATCACATCAAAAGTCAAAGACGAAGACAGAATGTTGGATTATATCGCTAAAGAATTGCCTAAAAATGTGCAGAATTATTTTAAAAATCAGCATTCAGTATTGGAAAGTCTTGAAAAAAATATAGCTTTATTGAGTCCCGAACAAGTATTGCAACGAGGTTTTACCCTGACATTAAAAGATGGGAAAGTAGTAAAAAGCGTGGCAGACTTAGCAAATGACGATGAAATTGAGACTGTTTTTAAAGATGGAAAACGAGCGAGTAGGATTTTTTTACGATAAATGAATAAATGAGAAAAAAATTAAAAACATGAAATACGAAGCAGCAGTAGAAGAATTGCAAGGCATCATTAATCAATTAGAAAATGACGAAGTGAATATGGATGATTTGCTAGAAAAAGTACAACGAGCAAAGGAATTATTGGTATTCTGCAAAGAAAAATTAAGAACCGTAGAGACGTTGCACCGCAACGTCTAACACCTAATCGCAAACACAAAAATTAAAACAAATTGCAACATCGTTTTTACCAAGCCGATTTAAAACCGACAAAAACAACATGGATAAATTATTAGAAGTCAAACATCTAAAAACATACTTCACGACGAGCGAAGGAACGACGAAAGCGGTGGACGATATAAGTTTTACGCTGAATCGAGGCGAAACATTGGGCATTGTTGGCGAATCGGGGTCGGGAAAGTCCGTAGCTTCTCTTTCGATTATGCAATTGATTCCGATGCCGCCCGGCAAAATCGTAGGTGGTGAAATCATTTATTATCCCAAAAACGGCGAACCTGTCGATTTATTAAAATTATCAGCCGAAGCAATAAGAAAATATCGAGGTAGCGAAATAGGGATGATTTTTCAAGATATAACGACTTCTTTGAATCCTGTGTTTACCTGCGGCAATCAAGTGGTAGAAACCATTCTATTACACGAAAAACTAAGCTCATCGGAAGCAAAAGCAAAGGCATTGAATTTGTTTAAAAAAGTACAACTGCCTGAGCCAGAACGCATTTTTAAAGCCTATCCACACGAACTTTCAGGCGGGCAGAAGCAGCGAGTAATGATAGCGATAGCGATGTCGTGCGAACCCAAAATATTGATAGCGGACGAACCTACAACGGCTTTGGATGTAACGGTACAACAGCGAATTTTGGAACTGATGATGCGCCTCAAATCTGAATTGCAAGCGGCAGTTGTCTTTATTTCGCATGATTTGGGCGTGATAGCCGAAATAGCGGACAACGTAATGGTGATGTATAAAGGCAAAATAGTGGAGCAAGGAACGGTCAAAGCTATTTTTTCAAATCCGCAACATCCTTATACCAAAGGCTTGTTGGCTTGCCGTCCGCCTTTGAACCGACGACTGAAACGCCTTCCGATGATTTCGGATTTTATGGAAGAAACGCTTGAAAATGAGGCGATTGTTTTAAAAGAAAAAAATATTTCATTGGAAGAAAAATTTCAATCGCTAGAAGTTTCTATCGCAGAATTTGAAAAACGACAAAAGAAATTGGAAGCAGAAAAAACGATTTTGGAAGTACAGCATCTAAAAACGTATTTCAAAAAAAGAAGTGATTGGCTAACGAATTTAATAACGGCTGCCCAAAATATAGGAAAAAGCAAAACAGATAATTCTACCTTCGTGAAGGCGGTAGATGATGTGAGTTTTGAAGTGAAAAGAGGCGAAACATTGGGTTTGGTAGGCGAGTCGGGCTGCGGCAAAACGACGCTAGGTAGAACGATTTTGCAACTCATAGAACCAAATGCTGGCGATGTATTGTATAATGGAAAATCAATCAAGGGCTTGAATGCACGAGAAATGAAGGCGATTCGCAAGGATTTGCAAATTATTTTTCAAGACCCGTATTCATCGCTCAATCCTCGAAAACCATCGGAAACGCCATTTTAGAACCCATGAAGGTTCAC
>CALOED010000239.1:0-9382 GCA_942492005.1 uncultured Saprospiraceae bacterium | reverse complement strand
ACATTATCGACACCATAGCAGGATTCAAGACGCCTCTTGTCGAAATCACCGGCGGTGAACCCCTTGAGCAGGAAAACGTCTATCCGCTCATGCAGCAGCTTTGCAATCGCGGCCATTGGTCAGATTCATAAGAAGGCTGATTGGCGGTACTAGAAGTAATGGTGACTAAGCCCGGTTGCTGATAGCTCAGTTGGCTAATAATGTTGTTGATACTGGCATTGTCAGCTATCGAACCAACGGAATTATCTCCTTTTGGTCGCACGCCTCCACTAAAACAAGCATCGAGCATAATTACTTTTTTGCATCTGATGGCGGCGAGATTTGCTATAATGTTTTCATAAGAAACCGAAGTTGCTTGTTGCGCTGCGTTATCGTAGTTGGATGCTTGAATCATGAATTTTTCAAAAGCAATCCATCTATCTTTGCCCGCAATGCTGTCTTTATAAATAAATCCGTGGGAGGAAATAAAAACAACCAATAAGTCATTCCGATTGATTTCGCCTATGCGATACATATTTTTATAGCGTTCCAAAGCTATATCAATATTGGTTTTAGTAGCGTCTTTTCCTGTAAGTGTTTCTACGTTTACAGATTTGAAAACACCTTTATTAGCCAATGATTTGAATGCTTTTCCCATATCCAAGGCATCCTGAGCCGTATATTTCAAGTCGTCGTGTTCTACTCCAATTGCCAAAACGTGCAAGTTCGTTAGTTTCGGGTCGTAGTTGGCATCCACTTTTATTTCGCTCAAATCGGGGTCTTTTCCATAATAATTTCTATACAAAGGCTCTGAGTAGTAAGATTTGCCATCTATTCGCAACTCTAGTTTTATCTCATTTTTGCCTTTTTGCAAATACACATTATTGATGTAGTTATAGCGATGAACGTCCAGTTCTACTTCATTGTTTTGTTGAGAAAATGGCTTCATAACCGTTTCACCGTATTTTGCGCCTTCCGTTCTTCTTCCATTTATTACAATATGAAAATCTTTTTTCTCAAGCGGCTCACTAGAAAGTACCACCATTTTTACGGTGATATTGCTGTTTTTTACGGTTCTAGGTAGCTTGCTGGTATTTGCCTCTACGGGGTCGAGCCAAAGCACATCGAGTCTGAACGGGCGAACCATCTTGAAGCGCAAAGGCTCGGAGCGAACAGACAGTAAGTTGTTGTACAAACGAAGTTCTACAACGGAATCATTCTTCTCAATAGGAAGTTTATTCTCTACGGTGTATATAAAATTTCGCTTACCATCAGTCGAGATAGATGGTTTGGAGAGGGTAAAGTTTTTATAGTATTTGTCATTATTCTGAATGCTACGGTTCAAATAAATTTTAAACTCGTCTTTGTTAAGCAGGATAGGCGAAGTAATGGTGGCAGATACATCCAATGTAGAATGCTCGCCTTCTTTGAATACTCTCAGGAAATCATTGTCTCCTTTATTGTTCCAAGTAATAGTTGGTTTAGTGTCAATCTTGGTACGAAAGCGCATTACCATAGGATTGCCGTCCAACATTCCTCCAATGAGAATATCTCTGTTTTTGCCAAAAGAAATGACGGTTGTGGCGTTTTCATTTTTTTTATCAAAAAAAGAAGGTTTCTCTTTAGTAGAGCCATCATCTTCATTGACGGTCAAGTGCCAAGTTTTGGAAATAGAAGAACCCGGACTGTGGGAATAAGAATAGCCAATCAGCATCAATTTACCATTCATCAACTCCAAAACGGCTTTGCCATAATCATCTCCTACCTGCGAACCATAACTTTCATCCCAAATTATATTACCATTGGTTGGGTTTATTTTCAAAGCCCAAACGTCTCTTTCCAACGTATGATTGAATTTGTAACCAATCAAAACGGCTTTATCATCAAAAGTAGAAGTGCCTCCTAAAAGGTTGGTTTCATCTGAAAAATCTTCTCGCCACAGTTTTTCCCCCGAAGCGTTCAGACCCAAAATAAAGGCATTTTCTTTACTGCCTCGCTTTATTTGCCCTGCCAATAAATAATTATTTTCTATTTTGATTACCTTATTAACTACCTCTTTGTCATCCTGGCCAAATTCTTTTTCCCAGTCTTTATTCCCGTTTTCGTCTATCTTAATCGCCCACGCATTACCATCTCTATTCGTTCCCGATTCGGTGTATCCTGCTATCAGAAAATAATTATCTTCCATCGCTACAATGTCCGAAAGTTCGTCATCATATTTGCCTCCGAATACTTTTTCCCAAACGACAATGCCGCTCTTCGTGATTTTTACTACCCAACCATTTTTACTTTTATTATTGACGCTTGTACTTTCCGTATAACCTACCAATAATATATGGTTGTCAGGCGTAGCCAATATGCTTTTGAAAACGCTGTTTTTGCGATTATTAAAAATGATTTGATTGGCAATATCTCCGCTTCTCCTAAGTATAGAGACCAGTGAAGTTTGTTTATCATCGGAAGATAAGACCGCCAGATAGCCCATAGAGAGTTCTGTAAAATCTTTAACCTCTTTGACTGTTCCTTGTTCAATTACTCGCTCCCAAGATGATTTATCGAATTCTTTTTGTGCGGATGCCCAACTTGTTGAAAAAAGTAAAATAAGAATAATGTATATATATTTCATAATCTATCAATTGTAGTATCTGGTGTATGTAAAAATTACTATATCTACTAATAATAAATTACAGAAAATTATATGCCAAGTTTCGATGAGGCGTATCGAAATTGCAAATCTCCATTGTTGCGCAGTGAACAATAGAGATTTTATAAGTAAAATTAACGCTATTTTCCTTTAAGTGCTTCTGTATTTATTTGAATGGTCAAAAGTTAGAAAACAACGGACTTATCAAGCCACTTTTTATTTTTATTACCCAAGGGAGGTTTAGAATCGTCCGATTCTAACGAAAAGCTCTGGCGAACCACTAGAGTAACTTTGCAGCATTCCTATATCTCGATAATAAGTACAACCAAACTGCACCAACATACCACGAGAACGACTCGACCAATCCACGCCAAATGCGCCCATTACTCCTTTGCTACTCATCGCACTAGCATTGCCCATGCTTGCCGTTGCGCCAGCACCTACCCAGAAGATATTTTTTAAATGATATTTTACAAAAAAGTTCCACTGCATAGGAAAGTTCGCATTATCAATTTCGGTAATGGCTTTTTTGAGCCAACCGCTGAAATCCATGTAGTTTCTGCCCAAGTACATTCGATAGCCACCTTGTACACTAGCGTGTTGCAAAACCGTGTAGCCAAATAAATATTGGCTATTAGTGGTATCCGTGCTGCTATTGCGATAAGCAAAATTCATAGGAATGGCATTGGGTAAAGAGATACCTGCGAAGTAAGAATTTTGACCATCTCTATAATAATAATAGTACAAACCCATGCCCGCACGAGGATACAAGCCCAATAAACTACTGTTTTCTGTGATGCTCAAAAGCGGGTCAAGGTCATTCGCAGTCGTCACTTTGCTGACTCGAAGCGCATTTAAGCCTAGCCCCAAATGAACACCGACCGACAAATTGTGATATTTGCTAAACAACGGCATCCGCACCGCTCCTCTGATGCCTGCTTGCATAAATTGAAAAGCCGCTGCTTGGTCATAAGCCACGTTTACGCCCCAAATAAAATTGGATTTTCGAGGAATAACATCCGCAAAGCCACTTGCCGTAAATTGTCGTTCGTTATCGTCAGAAAAACCAACCCATTGGTCAAGATAAGTAATGCCAGAGTTGTTTTTGAGTTTGTATTGTAAGTATTCTAAATCCACCACAGCAGGATTGATAGCAGATAAATTTTCACGAAAAAAGGAGTTAGAAATGAGTTGGCTAAACGCCAGACTGGGTAAGATGATATAACTAAATAAAAGTAGTGTTCTTTTCATTGTATTGTTTACTTTGTTTGGATACTGCTCGTGTTCATTTTGGGAAAGTGTTTTTTATTTTTAATAATTATATCATTATACTTAGAAATATGATGCCAAATTTTTGTTTACACCATTTTTTTATAAAAAATGTTAGTTTTCCGATTTATAAAATGAAAAAGCTAATATATCGCTGGATATATTAGCTTTGGTATTTTTAGAATTAAAACGCCTGAATTGCAAGATTTTCAATTATAGATAGTTACTGCTTGCTTTTACCTCTCTAATTCGGATGGATTGATTTTTTTCTTTTGCGAAAAGACCTTTCCAACCTATATAAAAATAATATCCTAAAACAGCCAATACCCAAAAACAATTCACGGCTAAGAGAAAAAACAAATAAGTCCGCAATGCTTCTTCTTTAGCGGCTTTAGGCGAGGCAATGCCTTCTAATAAAATAACATCCTTAGCCTTTACTTTTTGTCCCGTAGCTTGCTGAATAGCTCTTCTGAATGGTTTGGCGTATTCCCCCGTTTGTACAAAGTAAGGATAGGATTTGTTCAATTCTTTCAAAAAAGGTTGAGGATTATAAACTCGCCCCGAATAGGATTGACAGAACCAAACCGTAGGCGCAGAAGGTGCATCCTCTTTGCCTACCATAGGCGCAACGTAATAGCCCACGTAGCTTGGAGGGTTGTCTTTTTGCTGAAATTTTTTTACTGCAAAACCAATAGGTTGAGATAAGATTTGAGCATCGAGAAACTGAAAATATTTGAATTTTTTAAAATCATGCGTCTCACGCAGATGAATATTGGCTTTGAGCTTGCCTTCGTCTTTTTGGTAATAATCCAAGTAAAAATAAATGCCGCCCACTATCAAAATAATCGAAAAAAAGCCCGCAACCATTCCAAACAAATCATCTACGATTTTGTAAGCAAGGGTTGAACCAAAGAAAATGCCCCACGCTCCGCCAACTATGATGCCTAAACTTACTCCAAAACCTTCGGAGATATAATAAGCAATCATTGCAAAAATCCACATCACTGCAAAGGAAGTGACATTCGTTGCAAGCGGAAGTATGAAGAGTATTTTTAGAAATTTTTTCAATCGTTGGATGTTTTATCTTTTCATTCCTTCAAATATTTCTGTATTTCTACAATGACATCAGCAGTAGAATCTACTACCTTATCTGCTAATTCATAGTAAGGATTGCGTTCTTCTAATTTATTAGCAATATAATCATTTAATTCTTTTTTTGAAAAATGGGCGAGCAAGGGGCGATGTGTTGTTTCGGGAACTAACCGTTGTACAAGCGTCGGGATGGGCGTTTTTAAATAAAAGGAATATCCGTTTTTATTAATAATTTCCATATTGTCAAAAAAGCAAGGCGTGCCACCGCCCAAAGAAATGACGGAAGGAGCGAGGCGAGCAGTTTCGATTAAAGCTGCCTGCTCCAAGTGCCGAAACTTAGCCGCACCACGAGTCTCAAATATCTTGGAAATAGAAGTTTTGTTTTTGGATTCGATATAATCATCCAAATCAATAAAAGGCAAATCAAGCGTTTCGGCCAGTTTTTTGCCCCAGTAGCTTTTGCCACTGCCCATGAATCCTAAGAGGTAAATATGTTTTTTTTTCATTTTACAACAACGATTTTTCGAGTAGCCTGACCTTGTGCCGTTTTTATGGTAGCAAAATAAACGCCATTGCTCAACGGTTGATGTTTGATGGTTAGGTAATTCATACCATTGGTAAGCGTATGATTTTGATATTCGATAATCTGACCATTTACATTGTATAAAACCAATTGAGCCTGAATGGTATCTGTGGTATAAAGGCTGAGTGTGATGTCTCTATTGGGGCGTATTGGATTGGGAAATACTTTAAAAATGGGAACGTTCTTGATGCCAACGTCTTCTTGCGAACTCGAAAAATCTCCTGTTTTGAACGTTTCAACTTTGCCTGAACTACAAGTATGACTAGGATTGAATGGAATGACACGCCAGTAGTAAATTCTATTGGGCGTAAGTCCTGTAACCGAAAAAGAAGTAGTGCTGACTATCTGTTCTGCCGCTAACGTACTCAGCGCAAAATTGGGAATAAGGCTGACTTGCAATAAATACTTAGTCGCATTGGGCGTAGCCACCCAATTGAGTTGGACAACATCGAACGGAACAACGGCATTACTGACCGGCGAGACCAGAGTAGGAGAGGAGTCGATGGGCATTGGCGCAACATTATTTAAAGTATAAGCATTCCGATAAGTATTCAAATTGAAGTGCATGGCTGCTATTTGGTCCACCGAAAAATCGGTCATGCAGGAATTAGAAGCGTAAGACATGATATTTGTGCCATCTACCGTGAAAGACGTGCCAGTTGGGTCGGTGAGTTCTACGGGCGTATTCACACCATTGATAGAAAAATATTGCGTGCCGCTCGCTTCGCAGTTGGCATTGGACCAACGCTGAAAAAGATAATCGGGCGGCGTGTCGCAAAGTTGGTCGCCAGCCGAAGTACAATTCAATCCATCTACTCGCTCCGCCCAGTTGGGCGCATTGCCCGTATTTCCAGAAGTGTTGCCTTCCCAGCCGTAAAAAGTATGAGGAAGCGTCAGAAAATGACCAACTTCATGCGAAAAAGTGGAAGCATTGGCGCAACCTCTACTCATCACTACAATGTCGGGCGAACCGCCAGCCGTGCCTTGCGCTACTGCCGAACCGTAATAAACGCCACAAATATCGCTCGTAGGCGTGTCTCCTAATATATAAACGTTGATAGTATTGGCGACTTTGGTAGCGTTGGGCATTGCGCCCGTCACGCCAGCCGTATTGGAATTGAAGTTAGAATTGTTGATGTATTTTATGTCATTGAGGTAAAAATGAATGTCGGCTTGCGCAAATTTTTGGTTCAAGGCGCAAGTTAAAATTAAAGCTCGGTGCGTGTCTAATCGCTTAGTGCCGTCGTTGTTGGCAACCAAATGAATGGTAATGGGAACGTATTGAGTGGTTGGCGCACTTTCGTATAAGCGTTGGTTATTTTCACCATAATATTGCTCAATGAAGTGCGAAAATTGCTGGTAAGTTTGCTCACTGAATTGCGTTTGGCAGCTTTGAGGCGTTTGAGCTACCATCATTTTGGATGCGATAATCAGAAAACTAATAAAGAGGATGGTTCTCATTTTTTATGTTTTTTTATAAAAGAAGCCAATTCTGTAAGATACAAAATTGGCTTCTTTTATTTTTACCTGTGGGCAGGTAGGCTTAAAATTCAATCCTTAGTCTGTGATAACTAATTTCTTATTCACCACTCTATTGTCAGACTGAATAGCTACGATATACACACCAGCAGAAAAGTTAGAGGTTTCGATAGTACGAACGGTTGTACCGTTTGGAAATTCTTCGCCTGTTTTAGTCATTACTACCTGACCTTGCATATTGTAAATATTAATATCTGCATCGAATGATTTAGAAGAATTGACTACTAAATTGACGCTGCGACCACTACTTGTAATATTTGGCTGAATAGAAACTTCTTCTACGCCGTCAATAGTGCGGACACCCGTAGCTACACTTCCAGTAGTGAAGTTGGCAGGAGAAGTAGGCGAACCACAAAAATATCCTTCATTGAATGCCAATACTCTCCAATAGTGAACTCTATTAGCGGTGAGTTTGGTAGAAGTAAAAGTAGTACCTTGCACGATAGCCATGTCTTTCATCAAAGTCTCGTTGAAACCTGGCGACCAGTTGATTTCGATAGCATAGTGAGTTGCATTTGGTACTGCTGACCACGTAAATACTACATTGTCATAAATGGTAGCGTTTGGCGTATTCAATGTTGCTTGTGCCGTCACTGCCGTAGTAGTTGGCGTAGTGCTAATCATGCTAGAGCGGAAATTCGTCAATTGATAATCCATTGCGTTGATTTGGTCTTGCGAAAAAGCACGATTGCTACAACCAAAGCCATAAGACATAATATTAGAACCATTTGCATTACCCGTTGCGCTATCTGCATCCATTTGCAAACAGGTACTAGAGTTGTTGCCACCAGTACATTGGAAACCGCCAGCGATATAATCAGGAGGCGTATCGCAGAAATGGTCGCCTGTAGTAAGGCAGTTAGAGCCACTATATTTCTCCGCAGAACCATTAGCAGCCACACCACATACATAGTCTGCCTGACCTTCCCAGCCTAAGAAAGTATGCGGCAAAGAGAAGTTGTGACCACATTCGTGCGCCAAAGTTTGGTCAAGTCCACCGTTTCCTTTTTTGATTAAAATCATAGAGCTATTCGGATTTGGCTGACCTTGATTGTGGAAAGCAGCTTGAGCACCAACAGCTACACCGAGTACGCCAGCATCATTTCTAATCTTTTGTACCTGATATATGTTTAATGCATTTGCGTCATTGTTGAGCGCAGGCATCAATGAATATTGAGGAGGATTTGAGGTAGAAGAACCGCCTGTACCAGTGTGCCAAGCTGTATTATTGATGCTTGTGCTGACTGTTCCTTTCAAATAGAATTGAATGTCGGCATGACTCATATCTTGATTGAGTTTGCACAAATCATCAATGGCACGAATGACAGGATAACGGCCAGAACCGTCAGAGTTGGCTACCAGATGATATTTAATCGGCACATATTTCAATGCTCTGCCGTTGGTTTGATATTGCTGCTTGCCGCCACGACGGTAATAGAAATCTACAAATTCATCTAAGTATGCAAGGTCTGTACCCGAAAATTCAGAAGCACACCAATGACCTTGTCTATGGTCTTGTTGATTTACTTGTGCATTAGCTTCAAAAGCAAATACTGAAGCAATAGCTAATGCTAATATTAAAAAAGTACGTTTCATTTATTATATTTTTATTAAGTTTCGACAAATTTAGGAAAAAAATACTTTGAACCGTTGTCTGAAATACGTCAAATTGATGACGCTTCTCATCACGAAGGTGCTGAAAATTACTTACCTTTGCCGCCAAATCATTAAAGATTTGAACTTTTAGTTAGGAAAAGGTATAATATTAACGTTTTTTTTTGGCTAAATTTTGATAAAAAATAAAATTTAATTCTCCGAGTATTGACATTTCAATACTTTTCTAGTACAACAAATAAAAAACAATATGAGTAAAGTAACCGTTGTTGGTGCAGGTAATGTAGGTGCTACTTGTGCTAATGTATTGGCACACAAGGATGTAGTGAAGGAAGTAGTTCTTCTGGATATCAAAGGCGATTTTGCAAAAGGCAAAGCGTTAGATTCTTGGCAACAAGCACCAATTGATTATTACAGTACAACTATTACAGGTACGGATAATTATGCAGATACAGCTAATTCTGACATCGTAGTGATTACTGCGGGGATTCCTCGTCGTCCGGGCATGAGTCGTGATGATTTGATTTCTACGAATGATGAGATTGTTACTGCTGTAACAAAATCTATCTTGGAGCATTTCTCCAAATCCAATCATCATTGTAGTTTCTAACCCATTGGATCTCATTAACGACTTTTGCAGCTTATAAAAGCTTCTGGATTAG
>CALOED010000238.1:0-2502 GCA_942492005.1 uncultured Saprospiraceae bacterium | reverse complement strand
GGGGCGTATGGCAATTTTGAAAAGAGTGTAAAAGTGAAAAAGCCGTTGATGGTGCTTGGAACATTGCCGAGAGTATTGGGCCCAACCGAAAGCGTCAAGCTACCTGTTACCGTATTCGCAATGGAAAAATCGGTTAAAAATGCGACTATTAAAGTCGAAACCAATGGCTTATTGAATATAAAAGGAGATGCAACTAAGACCTTGAATTTTGAAAGTATTGGTGATAAAATTGCAGAATTTGACCTAGAAGTAGCGCAAAATATTGGCATTGCTACCGTAAAAATAACGGCTACGAGCGGCAGCCATAAGTCTTATCAAGAGATAGAATTGGATGTTAGAAATCCAAACCCTTACGTGAGTAACGTATTGGAAACCGTAGTGGAAGTAGGCAAATCGCATGATTTTGACTTCTCGCCAGTAGGCATGAATGGCACAAACGAAGGCATGGTTGAAGTTTCTAACATTCCGCCTATCAACTTAGGCAAGCGTTTGAAATATTTGTTGCGCTATCCGCATGGCTGTATCGAACAGACGACTTCTTCTGGTTTTCCGCAATTGTACGTCAATAGATTACTCAAAACCGATGAAGCCACCAATCAGCGCATCAAAAACAACGTCACCGCTACCATTGACCGTTTGCGTCAGTTCCAAGTAGCATCGGGCGGTTTTGCCTATTGGCCAGGCATGAATGACGAAAGTCATTGGGGGTCTAACTACGCTGGACATTTCTTAGTAGAAGCCAAAAGTTTGGGGTATAATGTGCCAACAAGCGTGCTAAACAATTGGATAAAATTCCAAAGAAAAACGGCTCGCAACTGGACTCCTTACGCCAATTCGGATAATAACTACTACGATAACGACCACCTGATACAAGCGTATCGCCTTTATACTTTAGCGATTGCCGGCGAATCAGAAATAGGAGCGATGAACCGCTTGCGTGAAATGAAAAACTTGTCTCTCAATGCGCAATGGCGTTTGGCGGCAGCTTATGCAGCGGCTGGTAAAAAAGAAGTAGCGAAAAAGATGATAACTTCTTTGAGTACCAACGTGAAGCCATACCGTGAATTGGGCTACTCTTACGGTTCGGATATACGAGATAGAGCGATGATTTTGGAAACTTTGACGCTGATGAAGGAACGCACCAAAGCCGCAAAAGTCGTGATTGCTTTATCCAAAAGCCTATCTTCGGATGGCTGGTACAGCACACAAACGACGGCTTATTCACTCTTAGCGATTGGAAAATACACAGGCGGCGAAAAGTCGGACGGTACTTTCAAATTTGCTTATGCTATTGGCAATAAAGGCAAAGTGAATGCAGGTTCGAGCAGCCCAATTGTGCAAGTGCCATTGGATGTAGATAATCTAAAAAATCAAAAAGTAAGCATCCAAAATACAGGCAACACGGTTCTTTACGCTCGTGTTATCCTTACAGGCCAGCCGACCATCGGCGACTCGACTGCCAAAGCGCAGGATTTGAGTTTGTCAATTCGATATACCGATATGGCAGGTAAAACGCTCAATCCAACTGCTATTCCGCAAGGCACGGATTTCGTCGCAGAAGTCACCGTCAAAAATCCAGGTTTGCGTGGCAAATACGACGAGATGGCATTGACCCAAATCTTCCCGTCAGGCTGGGAGATTTACAATACTCGCATGAACTTGGTACAGACGTTCTCCAACACGCACGTCCCTGAATACCAAGATTTCCGTGATGACCGAGTGCATACTTATTTCGATATGGCAACCAACGCCACGCATATTTATCGCATTCAACTGAATGCCGCCTATCAAGGTCGTTTCTATATGCCGACCGTTCAGTGCGGTGCAATGTATGATAATACGATTAGTGCTAGGCAACCGGGACAGTGGGTGAGTGTTGTTAGTGGTGATGTTGGGGCGAATTAGGGATTAAGAACAAGTTCAATTTAGGATAGAGATGTTAAATTATTAGCATCTCTATTCGATAACTTTAGCTATGTATTTAGAGAGATTTTAGACATATATTATTTCTAAAGTGATGTAATTATATTAAAAGATGAAATTTAAAATTGTTACTACACAGGACTTTTTAGATTATTTTCATTTTTCAGAAAGAGGGAGCGGATGTGGTTCTGAAATTGAAAATGGTACTTATGAAAAGTATTTTTTTATGATGACCTATCTCCCAGTAAGCTTTTTCAATTTACCACCAAACCTTGTATTGGAACATAAGAATTTAATTCCTAAAAAGATAGATATCAAATTTGAATTAATTTCTACGGGGAAACTAAACAAAGAAAAAATATTCATTTTTAAACCTTGGGTTCTAAAATAGTCCAGACCCAAGGTTCTATAAATACTTTGAGAGTTTTTTTTAATATGTCCAAATAAGATTATGTTTAATATTTTTTGATTTGCTAATATTTCAAGAAGTATTTACTTGGGATAAATTAAAACAACTTAGGGCGTTCTCGTTCGCACCAAGTCTTCAAGTAATCAAAACTAATAACTTCAACTTACTTG
>CALOED010000237.1:0-3947 GCA_942492005.1 uncultured Saprospiraceae bacterium | reverse complement strand
AAAATTGGAATATTTACATGATATATTCGATAAAAACTATTTGCTTATTACTGAAAAAAACCTGAAAGAAGGAATTGAAATAGCAAGAGATAAGAAAAGCAAAAATTGGGAAGGTATTATTTTAAGTGATTTAGGATTTTACTATTCTTATGAGGGGCAATATAATCAAGCTATTGAGTTTTTAAAAAAAGCTAAACCTCTAATTAATATTAAAAAATATACGAATGATTATTTTTATATCATTTTAGGCTTGGTCGAAAATCATTTAGCCATTCAAGACTTTAAATCTGCCATGAAATATGGCAATGAACTGGAAAAATTCATTCAAAAATATAACGAACCCGAATATATTTCATATACTTATTATATACTCTCTGCATTATATTTTGATTTAAATAACCAAGAAAAAGCCATTCAATATAGCAAATTGGCTATCAAAAACGCTAACTCCGATAGTTTCACAATAGGCTTTATTTACAATCAACAAGCATTGGTATATTCAGAAACTAAGCAAATGGATAGTGCTTTTTATTATTATCTAAAATCTTACTATACCCTCAAAAACACATCTCAAGAACAAGAAAATCCGCACTATTTGCCTGCTGTATTAGGTAATCTTGCTTCTGTGTACAATCAAAAAGAACAACCTCAAAAAGCCTTAAAATATGCTTATGAAGGTATTGATTTGCTATGGGATAATGATATTTATTCTACCGCTTTGCTCAAAATAGAGGTAGCTAGTAGTTTTGTTTTATTAAAAAAACACACGGACGCAAAAGATATACTCACGGCTATCAAACCCTCCTTAGACACCCTCAACAATTTTGATTTATGGAATAGTTACTACTTACTAATGACAGAGGTATATCGGGCATTGGGCAATATGGATGCAGCTTGGGAAGCCAACAAAATGTTTATCAGCTATACTGATAGTATTTATAATAATAAGAAAGAATTTCAAATATTAGGGTTGAAGGCTCAATATGATATTGATAAAAAAAACATGGAAATTGAAGCACTAAAAAAATCAAATGCTGCCCAGCGAAATTTTAGAAATATCAGTGTTGTTTTTAGTTTGTTCTTAATCGGCTTTATTTATTTGATATACAGGCAAAACAAACTCAAAAACATTGCTCAAAAGCAGAAAATAGCACTGCTAGAGGTAAAAGAAAAACAACAAAAAGCTGAAATCGAACGCATCAACGCCCAAGAACAAATCAACGATTTAGAAAAGCAACGCCTCAAAGAAAAGATAGAATTTACGAATAGGGCTTTGGCTTCTAATACGACTTACTTGATTCAAAAAAATGAACAAATCAATATTATCAAAAAAGAAATTGATAAACTCATAGATACGACTACTTCCAAAACCCAACGCCAACTCCGCAACATCAACCAAAGTATCCACCAAAGTCTCAATATGGACTCGGACTGGGAGACTTTTAAGGTGCATTTTGAGCAAGTGCATCCTACTTTTTTCAAAAATCTGGAACGTATTCATCGCCTCAATACCAATGATTTGAGGCTGTGCGCTTATATCAAAATGAAATTGACGAATAAGGAAATTGCTCGATTGCTGAATATCAATTCGCAAAGCGTCATTACGGCTCGATACCGATTGAAGAAAAAAATGTCGCTCTCTAAGGATGTGAATAGCTATATTGAGCAGTTGTAAAATATTGGAATAATCAAAAAGACTTGCTCGAAGCTGTTATGCTTCTTACAAGTCTTAAACGATAAGTCGGAATAAATTAAATTTTACAACATTGACACATAAACTTATCGCATTCCAAAACTTTATATAATCATTCTACTTTTTGCCAATCCAATTCTTTGATGAGGGCATCTATCGTGGTTACAATTTCGTTCAACGCTTTTGGGCTATCTTTCTTTTGAAAAACGGTAGCCTGTCCACTGTATCCCAATGTAAACTTTTGCAAATCGGCAATACGTGTGGTATAATCTGTCTTGAATGTACTGAAATTTCGCCCCTCGAATGCTTCTTTTAGCGCATTATATTGGCTATCGGATAGTTGGGCTTTGTAAGTACCTATCATCTCAACGTGCTTTTTGCCTTCGTATGTTGCCTTACCTTCGCTGTCAATCGTGAGGTCGAATACCTCGCAAGTACCCTTGCAGGAAGACTTTGATAAATTAAAAACGGGTTTAGCCATTTCGCCACCGCTACCTTCGTTTTTGTTTTTATCCTTCTTGGAAGGCAAACAGCTATACAATACAATCACTGCCAGTACGACCAATCCTATAATGATTACCGTTTTCATATTTTTTTTATTTTTTAAAATATTCCGAATTCGCTTAGTGGTAACTATTGAATCTAAAAAAAACTCCGTGCCTCCTACCAAAAAGGCACGGTTGATAATACTACAATAGTGCTTAATTATTGTAATGAAATGTACTTTACTGAAAAAACTATATATAAAACATCTTAATTTGCTTTGCTTTGCTTTGCTTTGAGAGAGATTTTCTTTTTTGTTACTAAGATGAATGAAACTAAAGGATTTTCGGGTTTTAACCCAACATTACCTCATTTTAGGGTTGAAACCCTGATTTTTAGATTTATTCATTGCCCCGCACTGAAGATACGGGGCAATGGATAAAGCCATAATGAGAATTGCTGGTTAAAGTAAATATTTCGGCATTAACTGTTTATAAGTCAGCAACTAAGCGATTTACTAAGTCGAATAAAACTCGACGGCGGCAGCCAGCAACCTGGCCCGGTTTTTTATCAGCCAATCTTGCCGGTTCGAAAATTACTCTGGTCATTGGGATCCTGGATGACAAGCCATATGAAGCGATGCTGAATAGTCTGCTTCCACTGGCAAGCCAAGTGGTATTAACCCGGGCCAAAATCGATCGAGCATTGGATCCTCTAAAATTGCAGGTGGTCGCCAGTGAATATAAAATAAAAAATGCAATTATTCCCGATGTCGTGAAGGCCGTAAAATATGCCATCGACACCAGTGCACCCGACGATGCCATCTGCATCGCCGGATCATTGTATGTCGTCGGGGAAGCGAAGGAGGCGTTTGACAAGGGAACCCTGGGCCGCGGTTAAGAGGACATAGCGTTGCTTTAACGTTCATGCGGTTACATGCTGTAAACTCAGCTCCTATGAAAAATTTTGGATTGCGGATTGCGGATTGCGGATTTGTGGTATCGCTTTGCTCTATCGCTTTTATTAAGGTGACCTGCCGTTCTATTTTCCTTGAACCATGAATCTTTGAAATAAAACCCCTCAAAAAAGAACCCCTGAACCTTCTAAAAAAAAAAAAAAAAAAAAAAAAAAAAAAAAAAAAAAAAAAAAAAAAAAAAAAACATGAACCCTGAACGCTGAACTCTGACACGTTTTCAGCTTGATCAGCTCCGCGCATCTGGACTAAGTCTCATTTCATCTGAACTCTGTTATCAGACTTTCTGGCATCTGCTTAGTAAAAATGCGCCCGTAGCTCAGTGGATAGAGCGTCAGCCTCCGGAGCTGAAAGCCGCTGGTTCGATCCCAGCCGGGCGTACCACATCTTCAAGGCTTTAGAAACTTACCCACTTCAGTTTACCTGCAACCCGCATCTAAAATTCCAAATCACAAGCAACAAATTACAAACAAATCTCAAACTTCAATATTATTTGATATTTGATTTTTAGTTAACTTGGAATTTTCTCGGCCTCACCCCGCACCCCGCACCCCGCACCCCTGCCCCGCCCCGCGCGCACCCCGCACCCCGCGCACCCCGCAACCCGCCCCCGCACCCCGCCCCCCCCCGCAACCCGCCCCTCGCGCGCGCACCCCGCCCCTCCCACCCGCGCCCCGCGCCCTCGCCCCTCGCACACAAACCCGCACCCGCCCTCGCACCCCGCCCCTCGCACCCCCCACCCCCCCTGCACCCGCACCCCGCACCCCGCACCCCGCAACCCGCACCCCGCATCCGTCA
>CALOED010000236.1:0-5156 GCA_942492005.1 uncultured Saprospiraceae bacterium | reverse complement strand
ATAAAGTCTAATGTTGAACCCTTTTGATTGAATACAACTAAGATGAAAAATACCATTTACTTACTTTTCTTTTGTTTGGTGGCGTGTGTGCCTGCGCAAGATGCTATTGAGACCAATCCTTATCGCATCAGTAAAGGCGATGCACCATGGATAATCGGACATGGAGGTGCGAAACAACTATTTCCAGAAAATACAATGTTGGCATTTCGGGGTGCTGCCCAAATAGGCGTGGACGCACTCGAAATGGACTTCTGTATGACCAAAGATGAAATATTAGTCACGCACCACGATTTGACGATTGATAGAATGAGCGACGGCACGGGCAATCTTATTGATTATACCTATGACGAACTGTTGCAATTCAACTTTGGCGAAGGTTTTCAAGACATCAACGGCAATTATCCTTACAAAGAAGACACCGTAGCTATTGGAAAACTCGAAGAGGTATTTATCGAGTTTAGCGATAAGCCGCTGATGGTAGAAATCAAAAACGTGGGCGAAAACGGCAAAAGAGCTGCCGAACTCCTAAAAGCACTTATCGAAAAGCACCAAATCCAAGACCATATCGTAGTCGTAGCCTTTAGCGAAGAAGTGTTGGCTTATTTTTATGAAATTACAAATGGCGAAATACTTATCGGTACATCCGAAGAAGAAACCAAAGATTTTGTCTTTACGGGCTTGTCTGCTATGGAATTTTTGTATCAGCCGAACGCTTCCGTAGTTGCTATTCCTACTGCTAATAGTGGCATAAGTCTGGCTTCTAAGCGGATTATCAATTCGGCGCATCGCAGAAATATGGCGGTTCATTACTGGACCATCAACGATAAAGCAACCATGCGAGATTTGATAGAAAAAGGCGCAGATGGCTTGATAACCGACAGACCCGACTTGATGAAGGAAGTGTTGGTAGAAATGGGATTTTAAGAAAAAAGATAAATTATCCAATAGATTTTACAAAATGGCAAAGAAAAAATATCGCTGGTGGAAGCGAATAGGCATAGTGATAGGCGGTTTGGCGATAATAGGTGTAGTCGCTTTTTTATTGCTCAATGAAAAAATGCCGAAAGGCAAAACAGGGCCCGAAGCAGAAGCTCTAGCTAAAAAAATAGAACAAGCTATTGGAAAAGCAGCATGGGATACGACCGAAGTGGTGCAATGGACGTTCAAGGACAGCCATACTTTTCTTTGGGATAAAAAACGGCATTGGGTGCAAGTGAATTGGAACGATTGTGAAGCATTGATAAGGATTGACTCCGTGGATGGGCGAGTTTGGGATAATGGCGAAGAAATACTTGACGAAAGTAAAAAACGAAAACTCATCAAGCAGGGATTGTATTTTTGGCAAAACGATTCTTTTTGGCTCAATGCGCCTTCCAAACTATTTGATAAAGGAACAGAACGACGAATAGTAAACTATAAAGGCGAAGATGCCCTACTTGTCACTTACAAACTAGGCGGTACTACGCCCGGCGATTCTTACTTGTGGCTAGTTGATGAAAATGGCTTGCCCAAAAGCTGGAAACTTTGGGTAAAAATCATTCCGATTGGCGGCGTTGAGTTTACGTGGGAAAACTGGATAACAACCGAAACAGGCGCAAAAATTGCAACATTCCATCAAGGATTACTTGATTTGCCCATCACGGATATTAAAACGGGAAGTTGGAGTGATTTTGGAAAAACTGACCCTTTCGCTGCATTAGAGACATTGGACTAAACAAGAAAGGCAAGCCTTCGCCCGCCTTTCATTTACCCATAAAAATCTAAAACGTTGCTAAAAGCAATAAATCCTTTCTAGCTCTTGATAATTTCTGCATTATTGTCCAATGTGGTTTTAACCCATTGCCTTAACTTACTCAGAAACAATGGATTAAAACCAGATTGGACTAATCTTTATAGCGTTTTTGCAGAAATTGTCAAAGAGCCTCCTTTCTTTATAAAACATTTTACCTATTCCGTAAAATAATCGCTAGGATTTACCGCCTTGCCATCTTTTCTTACTTCATAATGAAGGTGTGGTACTGTGGAAGCCCCCGAATTTCCCGAAAGCGCAATAACATCTCCTTTCTTCACTTTATCGCCATTTTTGACTTTAAATACCGAAAGATTCGCATAAACCGATTGGTATTGTTCTTCATGATTAATCACTACGTGTTTTCCGTAGCCTTTCTTATCCGACTTCACTAGCGAAACAACGCCATCGCCCGTAGCGAGTACAGGTGTGCCAATTTTAGCTTTAAAATCCACGCCCTTATGCTCTTTCTTGACCTTATGAATAGGGTGCATCCGAATACCGAAACCGCTTGTAATTAAGTTTTTGCCACCTTTTATTGGCATGATGCTCGGAGGATTGTAAGGCACCGCTTCTTGAATGGCACTTGCTCCAAATACTAAAAAGACGACCAACATGGCAGCCATCATCATTACTTTTTTCATAGATATTGATTTTGATATATAAATAGTTAAAGTTTGTTCTTGTATTTGTTTGAAATTAAAATCCTCGAATGCCGCCATTGCTTTTTTCAAAGCTGCCTCAAACGTAGCCTTCTCATTCCACATTTCTTCTTCTACCAAACAGCAAACATGGTCAAGCAATTCTTCTTGCAAAGGCTCATACGTCAAGCCATTAGCTTCGAGATGTTCTTCTATTTGCTGGATTTGCGCATCGGATAATGCTATCATACGGCATCGGTTTTGGGGCTAAGAATCAAGCGCATTGTAGCTACAAAATTGTTAAATTCTTCGAGTTTTGCTTCTATTGCGCTCGTGCCTGTGGGCGTGAGAGTGTAGTATTTTCGCACTCGCTTGCCGATATATACCTTTTCGGTAGAGAGTAGCCCTTCTGCCTCTAGCTTATGCAAAGCAGGATAAAGTGCGCCTTCCGTTAAGTTGATTTTGCCGTCGGATAACTCTCTGACTCGCTGCGTAATCTCATAACCATACATCCGTTTATTTTCTACTAATAGCTTCAAAATAATCGTTTGTAATGTGCCTTTTAATAGTTCTTTTGAATACATAAGCCAAAGATACATAAAACTCTTATGTATTGTAAGTTGTTTTTTGAATTTTAACATTTTAATAAAAAGCATTTTAAAAAAGGGAATATTTTAAACTTTCAATAAAAATTGAAAATAAAATCACTTTTACACAACCTACTCTTTATTATCTTTGTTCTTAGAATGAATATTCGGATGAGCGTTTTATATAAATAATACAAGAGAAATGAATATAGACGAATTATTGCATCGAGCGTTAAATTTTGAAGATTTGAGCGCAGAAGAAGGCGTGTTTTTGTTTGAAAATGCAGAAATGACGGAATTGATGTACGTTGGGCATCAGTTGCGCAAAAAGCAAGTGCCAAATGATGTGGTGACTTGGATTATTGATAGAAATTCTAATACGACGAATGTTTGTATTGCCAATTGTAAATTTTGTAATTTTTATCGCAAACCGGGACACGAAGAGGCTTATACAACAACTATTGAGCAATATAAAGTCAAAATTGATGAATTATACCGCTACGGCGGCAATCAGCTCTTGTTGCAAGGTGGACATCATCCCGACTTGGGCTTAGATTTTTATGTCAAAACATTTAGCGAACTAAAGGCATTGTACCCCGATTTGAAACTTCATGCGCTAGGCCCGCCCGAAATTGCGCATATTGCTAAACTAGAACAGGCTTCGCACACAGAAGTTTTGCAAGCCTTGAAAGAGGCAGGATTGGATTCTTTGCCCGGTGCTGGCGCAGAAATTTTGAGTAACCGAGTGCGTCGCTTGATTTCTAAAGGCAAATGTACTGGCGAAGAATGGCTCGACGTGATGCGTGCAGCGCATCAATTACACATTACGACTTCTGCTACCATGATGTTCGGACACATCGAAACGAACTTGGAACGCTTCGAACACCTTGTGGATATTAGGCAAGTACAATCCGAAAAACCAGCGGATGCGAAGGGTTTTATTGCTTTTATTCCGTGGCCGTTCATGGATGAGGATACTATTTTGAAAAAAATAAAACGGGCTAGAAACGATGTGACGAGCGAAGAATACATCAAAATGATAGCTTTGAGTCGGATTATGTTGCCGAACGTGACAAATATACAAGCATCTTGGCTGACGGTAGGCAAACAAGTGGCGCAGGTCTGTTTGCATTCGGGAGCGAATGATTTTGGAAGTATAATGATAGAAGAAAACGTGGTTTCGGCGGCAGGTGCAAATTTCCGTTTCACGTCGGATGGCATTCAAGAGTCGATAAGAGACGCTGGATTTCGCCCACAATTGCGAACGCAAGAGTATGAATATAGAGAATTGCCGAAAAATATTTTGCAACAAGCATTGGACAAAACGGCAATGATTGTAGATTAGCATTTTGGCGGAAGGCAAATGATGTAAAGCATCAAATATTTGCCTTCCGCCAAAAAAATGAAAACGCATTATTTACCAATCCTTCTCCGTTTTCTTTTTATTGCCTTTGCCTTTTCGGAGTTTTTCTTGAACTTTTCGCTCCTCATCGTTGATGATTTGGAGTTTCTTTTTTGCTTCCTCTCTGCTTAATTCCTTACCATTACGCTCTTTTTTCTCTTCCTTCTTTTGGTCTTGCGGTTCTTGCTGCTGTTGCTGTTTTTGGTCGTCGGGTTTTCCTTTTTTATCCTCCTCTTTGCTATCTTGGTTTTGCTGCTGGTTTTGCTGATTTTTATCCTTATCTTCTTTTTTATTCTTTTTTCCGATTTGTCGCAGTGCCATAGATAGGTTATGCTTCGTATCCATATCTTTCGGATTTAGCCGCAATGATTTCTTGTAAGCATCCACCGCCTCTTTCAACTTCTGGCTATTCATATAAGCATTCCCCAAGTTATAATAGGCTTTGGCTTTGGTGTTATTGTCTTTCGCATTTTCAGCCGATTCCTGGTAATGCTTAATAGCTTCTTTATAGCGTTCTTGTTTATACACGGCATTGCCTAAGTTGTAATTTCCTTTGGTAGAAGGCTTTTTCTCCAATGCCTTTCTGTAACTATCTTCCGCTTTGGAATATTCCTTTTTTTCATACTTCTGATTGCCTCCACGTAGTAATTTATGTGGCGATTGAGCATCGGCAGCACTGAAGCAAAATAAAAGAAGTAAAATAAGTGTCTGTTTCATAATATCTTAATTATCAATAT
>CALOED010000235.1:0-56498 GCA_942492005.1 uncultured Saprospiraceae bacterium | reverse complement strand
AATTACATTCGCTCAATGCTCTATTTTTTTATCTGCTGACCATTTAAAGTGTTTTGCTGGCGTTTTTTTATCAATAGCAAATTCGAGCTTAATTTTAAAAATCAGAGAAAATGCCCAAAAGGGCAGATTAGGAATTTTGCGGTTAAGCCATCCTAATCAGCCAAGTTTTGGTCTATTTCTATACTTAAAATGCGGATATTTGAAAAAGATACAGTTTGGAGGATGTTTTTTTTAGGCTTTGAGCAGTATTTTTATTTTTTAGTTTTAAAACCATACAAAACGAAAAACCATATTAAACCTTGTCTGCCGACAGGCAGGCAGGTTAAAAAAAAGCTATGGAAGATGCTACGAAAAAGAACCGATTTTTTGTATGGTTTTAAATTTTGTAGTGAAAAACCTTCGTTTAAAAGAGCAGATTAACTCGTTTTGATTATCAAGTTGGCGGCTTTTGTTTTTTGATACCGCTTTCAGAAAGGTGATAGAGAAAGATTGGCTCGTAATAACGGTTGTATAAGGGTTGAAATTTGGCAGGGCTGCGTTGCGCTGCTTGTATTTCTACCCATTCCGCCTGTATAGCGTTTGGCGTTACCGTATTTTTGGAAACTGTCATTAAAGCTCCTTTTTTGAGTTGTATTTGAGTTGTAGTAGGCATTTACATACTTTCGCTAAGTTATGAAATATTGGCATGATGAAAAAATAGGGACGAATTACATTCGCTCAATGCTCTATTTTTTTATCTGCTGACCATTTAAAGTGTTTTGCTGGCGTTTTTTTATCAATAGCAAATTCGAGCTTAATTCTTAAAAATCAGAGAAAATGCCCAAAAGGGCAGATTAGGAATTTTGCGGTTAAGCCATCCTAATCAGCCAAGTTTTGGTCTATTTCTATACTTAAAATGCGGATATTTGAAAAAGATACAGTTTGGAGGATGTTTTTTTTAGGCTTTGAGCAGTATTTTTATTTTTTAGTTTTAAAACCATACAAAACGAAAAACCATATTAAACCTTGTCTGCCGACAGGCAGGCAGGTTAAAAAAAAAGCTATGGAAGATGCTACGAAAAAGAACCGATTTTTTGTATGGTTTTAAATTTTGTAGTGAAAACCTTCGTTTAAAAGAGCAGATTAACTCGTTTTGATTATCAAGTTGGCGGCTTTTAGTTTTTTGATACCGCTTTCAGAAAGGGTGATAGATACTTCATTCTCAAGGAAAAGCGTTTTGCCTTGTAGCGAAATAATCTTTTCGAGATTGACGAAATGCGATTGACCTAGCTTCATAAAATTATAATAAGTGCGCTGAATTTGAGTAGCGATTTTGCCCAAATGCGTCGTCACGAGGATTTTTGGGCGGTTGGTAAAGTAGATATAAGTATAACCCCGGTCTGCCGAAAGGCAAATAATTTCATCTTTTGTAAAAAACTGATAATGTTCCTTATCTATTTTAATTCCAATTTTTCGATTAGAATACGCTACAAATTGAAGTGGTGTAACAGGGTATTGAAATCCTTCGATGGCTTCATACAGCATATCGGAGAAGGCTTGCGGATTGTTTAGGCGTTCTCTTTCCAAAAAATATTTGGTTGGCACGCCTAATTCATTGGCTTTTTTGAGATAAGCGATATTATCATAATGATTGGTCAGAAAGATAATAGGCATCAATTTTTGGGCTTGTATTTTTTGAGCGATAGTAAAACCATTGGCTTTGTCTTCGTCGAGTTCTACATCCAAAATACCCAAATCGAAGGCTTCCGTTTTGAGTAATTCGATGGCTTTTTCGCTGTTTTCGGCACGCACACACTCAAAACCGTCTTTCTCAACGGTGTCCTTTATCCGATTGAATTGAAAGGTATCGTCTTCTAATACAAATATTTTAAACATAAATTTATTTTTATAAAAAAAGTATAAATCACGCATCTATACTGCAATGGCCACTATTGCCTCACTTTTGAAATAGGAATATACACTTCCCATTCTGTCCCTTCTTTATATTTTGGATTGCGCTTGATGATGCCGCTAAGGTCTTTTTCTACTACTTCGTGAAGCGTAGTCAAACCAAAATTCCAATGGACATTTTCATTGAAGCCTGGCCCTTTGTCCGTTATTTTTAAAATCAAAAAATCGTTTTCGTGGTCTACTGTCACTTTTATACTCAGCCATCGTTGGTCTTCGGAGTAGCCTCTTTTGAGGTACACTTTAAACGCATTCAAACTCAATTCTACGATAATACTGGCAATATTTCGGGCGTGTTTGGTTCGGGTTTTAAAATCATTTTCAATCGCAATCTCATAATCATACTGATGCGCTGGGATACTAAAAAGGGTTTGAATATCTGTTTTAAAATCCAATAAAAAACCTTTAAGATTTGGGAATATGCTTTGGTTGTCTTCATGCAAGCGATTGTGCAAATGTCCAACTACCTTTAGGCGACTTTTAACTTCGGTGACGGTGAGCGTCTCTTGCCCGTTTTCCGATAGTTCTTGTTTCAAATGCCGCAGTTTTTCGGTCAGAAAATCCAAATTTCCTCTAATAGTGTGGTTCATTTCTCTTCGGAGTCGTTCTTTTTCATTGCTGGCTTTAGCGAGTTCGAGGCTAGTGAGTAAGAGTTGCGTATTTTGCTTTTGTCGAGCCGTTTTTTCTAAAAAACCACGATAACTATACGCCAATGCAAAGAATAAAATGGTCAAGAAAAACTTGAATGTAATATTGATAAAATGACTGACAAAAATAAAATAATCGTCGGTTTTGAGGTTTGAATACAGGTTTTCGATGGGTTCGATGGTTTGCGCCATGAGCGTGAGCAAAAGCGTGGTGTAAAGCAACCAGGTGAGGGAATATATTTTTCGGTCTTCAAAAATGGCTTTGAAATACAAAAACAATAAGGTAATCGTAAACAGCGACATAATATAGTCGGGAATATCTTTCCATCGAGCAGCTACGGGCAACAAAATAATCGTACTCGTTATCAATAAAACGGAAACAATAAACACATTTTGATATTTGCGTTCGCCTCTAAAAATCCTAATCAGGCGGTGATTGTGCCAAGAGGGTAGTTTATTGAACTTAAACGTGCTGATGCCGAGTATAAAAAAAGCACTATTGAGCGTAGAAATCACTTCAATCAAAATGAGATAAGTCGCTTCGGAGAGCATCTCGTTGTTGGCATCAAAGGTGTTTTTATATAAATTGAGCAAGCTACTGTATTCCCAACAGAGCATGGCAGCCGCCAACCAAAGCATTCCAGTGTCTATTTCTTTGAGGTTATCGGCATTGTATTTTTGTATAATTTCGTTTTTCTCTACCTCTACTACATTGTGTTTCCAAAGCAAAATAAAAGCAATGCCCGCAAATGCCGTAAGGCAAATCACCAAAAAAGCATAAAATGGCTGAATGAGTGTCAAGTCTTTTTTTGAGGCGATGTTGTTCAATAAAAAATCATAACCATTGCCCAATATAAATAAGGCAGCAATGACACCGACTAAAAAAAGAAACATCAGCAGGTTGGGAAACCACTTGATTTGCAGAAATTCTTTCAATGAAGTTGTGATTAGGAATTAAAAATTGATACAATTTAGCAAATCTAACTTGTAGAATGATTACAAATCAAATAATATTTGCGCTACTCAATGATAACGGCTTTTGAAGAAAAGGAAAAACAATTGCTAACAAACAAGGCTTTTTTTATGGTATTTGATAAAAGAAGCCCAAAAATGAGACACTCAAAACGCCTGATGCCTAGTATTGTCTCCCAGATTAATCACAACCATCCATTATTTGACTTTATTAAATACTTAGTATTTTTACCTTTGCGGTAGATAGATGCGATTTGCGAATCGTTATACCGTAGAAATATGCAGCAATTCTCACTATGGCTTTATCCATTGCCCTGTATCTTCAGTGTGGGGGTAAAGAATAAATCTAAAAATCAGGGTTTTAACCCTAAACTGAGGTAATGTTGGGTTAAAATCCAAAAATCCTTTAGTTTCATTAATCCCTACACTAAAAATGTGGGGCAATAGAATTTCCATAATGAGAATGGCTGAGAAATATGCCATTCTAAACATAATAACATAATTAGGTCTAGGACAAGCAATTGAAAAGATTCAATGAAATATATGAAATTAGCATTCCACCTCAGTTTTGCGTTTTTGCTCATCAGTCAGGTAGCTTTTTGCCAAACGGCTACCGTTTTTGGTACAATTACCGACCAAACATCGGGCGAAGCCTTACAAGCAGCTACCATTATATATGGTACTAAAGGAATTTCAGCAGACGAAAATGGAGCATATTCCATTAAAGTAGCTGCAAACAAAAGGGTAACATTGATTTATTCTTATATAAATTATGTGAGCGATACCGTAGAATTGACGCTAAAATCGGGCGAACGAAAAGAAGTAAATATCCAACTTTCGACCAATACCTCAGGTGTGGTAGAAATCGTAGATACCTCGATTAGAGATAGAGAAGGCGACCAACAAAATATTGATGTAAAAGCCATCAAACTCATTCCGACCATCTCGCTCAACTTAGAATCGGTGATTAGTAGTTTTGGATTGGGCGTAGCGACGAGCAGTGAATTGAGTTCGCAATATTCTGTGCGAGGGGGCAATTATGACGAAAACTTGGTCTATGTCAATGACTTTGAAATATACCGCCCGTTTTTGGTGCGCTCAGGGCAGCAAGAAGGTTTGACGTTTCCCAATATTGATTTGATACGAGATATTTCATTTTCGTCGGGTGGCTTCGATGCCAAATATGGCGACAAGTTGTCTTCGGTATTGAATGTCAATTACAAACGACCTGATACCACAGCGGCATCGGTAGGCTTGAGTCTTTTGGGCGGTTCGGCACACGTAGAAGGCGGTATTTTTCAAAATCCTAGAAACAAATCCAAAAATGCTTTCCGTTATTTGTTTGGCGCACGCTACAAAACGACCCGTTATTTGCTCGGAAGTTTGGATTTGAGCGGAGAGTATCAACCCAACTTTTTTGATTTTCAAGGCATGATGTCTTATGATTTTAATGAAAGGTGGCAATTGAGCGTGATAGGAAATTACAACCTGAGCCAATATTATTTTGTGCCAGATAGGCTCGTTTCCACTTTGGGGCTTATCAACTTTGCCTTGCAATTTCGAGTGCTATTTGAAGGACAAGAAATTGACGAATTTGAAACATACATGGGCGGCGTGACGCTGACGCATTTGAATAGTGACAAGGATTATTTCCTGAAATTTCAAGCCTCTCGATACGGTAGTCAAGAGACCGAACGCTTCGATATAATCGGCTATTATAGCTTAGGAGAACTCGAAACGGATTTGGGAAGCTCTGATTTTGGCGAAGTCGTGAGTATCTTAGGAGAAGGTACAGAACACAAATATGCTCGCAACTACCTGACCTCTAATGTGACGAATGTAGCGCACAAAGGCGGTTGGGAATGGCTCAAATCTGATAAAACAACGCAGTTTTTGCAATGGGGAGTCAAGTATCAAAATGAAGATATTTTTGATAAACTCAATGAATGGGAACGCCTCGATTCGGCGGGCTATTCGTTGGTGTATGATACGACTCAAGTGCTGTTGAGAAATGCCATTAAGACGGAAATTAATTTAAATTCAAACCGTTTTAGTGCTTATGTGCAAAATACCTACAACTTAGAAAACGACAATCACGAACTCAGTCTCACGGCTGGCATTCGGGCGCAATACTGGGATTTGAACGAAGAATTGATAGTGATGCCCCGTGCGAGATTGCTCTACAAGCCCAAAAAATGGAAAAAAGATATTTCCTTCAAACTTGCAACGGGATTGTATCATCAGCCACCATTTTATCGAGAATTGCGGAATCAGCAAGGCGAAGTGAATAAAGATGTGGTTTCGCAGAAATCAATGCACGTCGTAGTGGGTACTACTTTGGATTTTCAGTATCAAGGTAGAAAATTCCGATTGTTGGGCGAGGGATATTATAAGCAACTTTGGGACATAGTAGCTTATGATATTGATAATGTTCGCATTCGCTATTATGGCGATAATAATGCAACGGGATACGTGACAGGCGTGGATATGCGCTTGAATGGCGAGTTTGTAAAAGGTGCAGAATCGTGGATAAACCTCTCATTTATGAGGGCAAGAGAACGATTTATAGGCGTAGAACACAAAATCAGAACGGCAGAAGCACCAGATACCTTTTCGATAGTCAGCGATGTAGCTCGACCGACGGATAGGTTTTTTAATTTATCCATGTTTTTCCAAGATTACTTGCCCCAAAACGAGAATTTTAAAGTTCACATGAGCTTGACGGTAGGCTCTGGAATGCCTTTTGGAATACCCGAAAACAATGTAGAGTTTCGAAATGTTTACCGCTTCAATGGCTATCACCGAGTGGATATTGGCTTTTCTGCCTTGCTTTGGAACGAAAAATGGAAAAACAAACGACCTAAACACCCGTTCCGACAATTCAAAAACGTGTGGGCAAGTTTGGAAGTATTCAACTTATTGAAAGTCTCGAATGCAGCATCAAATACGTGGATTAAAACCGTATTTTTACAACAATACGCCGTACCAAATTATTTGACATCTCGACGAATTAACCTGCGATTTAAGTTTGATATGTAGTTTTTTTTTATAAAAAAGAATATGAATTTTCTAGCACACGTATTTCTTACAAAATCGGATACGCCTTTGATGGTGGGTAATTTCGTAGCGGATTACTTGAAAGGTAAAAAGCACGAATTGACCTATCCTAAGAATGTGCTGGAAGGCATTACGCTACATCGAAAAATAGACAAATTCACGGATAAACATCCGCTGGTGAAGAAGAGCTACCAAATGCTCAAACCCTTGCAAGGGCGTTATGCTGCGGTGACTTTGGATATTTATTATGATTATTTTTTAGTGAAAAATTGGAAAAAATACACCGACGAAGACTTAAAAGCATTTACACAATCGACTTATCGGCAGTTGGAAAGTTATATGTATTTGTATCCGCCATTTCTCCAAAAACGCCTGCCGCTTATGATAGCCGATGATTGGCTCATCAAATATGGCCAGTTGAGCGGATTGGAATTTACGTTTAGTAAAATGGTACGTAGAGTATCCGTTCCGACGGCCTTTCAGCGTGCAGTGCAAGATTTGCAAGATTTTGAAATGGAACTGGATGAAGGCTTTAATGGTTTTTTTCCTGATTTAGTAGCTTTTGTAGAAAAGGAAATGAGCTTGATTTTGGAGTAAGAAGGAAGAAGTCCGTAGTAAAATAATAAGACCTTTAGTACCGTGTTTCAAAAATAAGTTAATCTTTTTTTCAATGGTGGCTTGCCCCATTGTACTTTGGTTTTCAATGTAAACAAGGCAGCAAGCTATCTTGGAGTATATAAATAAACTTTTGAAACACTGTATTTCGATTAGCTTTTTTACTAAGTTTATACAAAAAAACGATACTTATGACGATTTTAGGCTTTTTGTTACTATCCATACTGCCTTTTTTTACAAAAGAAAAGCCCACAACGCAAACCGATATGATAAAAGTAATCACTTACAACATTAGATATGATAACCCAAAAGATGGTAAAAACAATTGGAAATATCGAAAAACGCACGTAGCGGATTTTTTACAAACGGAATCGCCAGATTTTTTTGGCGTGCAAGAAGCCTTATTTCATCAGGCTATCGAACTCGGAAACCTCATGCCTGATTATCATTGGGTAGGCGTAGGAAGAGCGGACGGTAATAAAGATGGAGAATTTACATCTATCTTTTTTAAGAAGGATAAGTATTTTGTTGAAAAAACGGGTACATTTTGGCTATCCGAAACGCCCGAAATCATTGGTAGTAAAGGCTGGGATGCGGCTTTGCCTCGAATAGCGACATGGGCTATTTTTAAAAATAAGCAAACGGATAGCACTTATTTTGTGCTAAATACACATTTCGACCACATTGGCGATACGGCTAGAGTGGAAAGTGCAAAATTGATTTTGAAGCAAGTAAAGGCACTCAACCAAAAGGCAAAATCCGTTATAATGGGCGACTTAAACGTTACGCCACGAGATAAAGTTTACACCGCATTTACCCAAAATACGGATTTTAGAGATGCTCGAAAAGCAACAGAAACTGCTCCAAAAGGCAAAAAAGGAACATTTAATAATTTTAAAATAAAGCATTTTAGAGAAGCTACCATTGATTATATCTTCGTGGATAAGCGGCTTACCGTCAAATCTTACGAAGTGCCAACACCTCAGTATGACAACCGACAAGCCTCTGACCACTATCCCATTGTCATTACTTTAGTAGATGATTAGGTAATTGAAAATTCTTTTTGGCGAGAAATTTGGTTATTTTTAAGCCGAAACTTCATTTTATCTCTTATATTACCAAATAGTGTATGGTTATTTTTAAAGAAGTATTAGAAAAATGTAAAGCCGTAATACCTTCCAATGTTCAATTTGAGGGTATGTTGGCGATGACGATACTTCAAAAAGAAGAAGACGTAGAGTGGAGAAGCATCGTACAAGTATCGCAGTCCGACGATTTTAAATATTATAAAATTACTCGTCTCCGAAAAGGAGAAACCACACTAGAGCAAACGAATTTGCCTTTTGGTTATAGCCCGTTTGATGAAGTCAAAATAGAACTCGCACAAGCAATCGTTGCAGCTAAAGCCAAAAATGGAAAAGACAGTAAAGTGTTTAAGTTATATTTTCCGTTATCTCCTTTTGATACCGAGCCTCTTTGGTTTTTTACTTTTGAAAACGGAAACCAAATCACAGTTGCCGCTCATTCAGGAGAGGTGCAAGAGATATTTAGATAAAAACATCCTAAAAAAGCAAATATTTATTCGTAGTTTGCAATCCCACGCATTTTGAAAACAGATAAATTGTTATAATTTTTCTATATGGAAAACATCATTTCTTTCTTTTTACCGAAAGAAACGAACGACTCTGGGGAGGCGGCATTAATTCATCGAGGGAGATACATGGTATTGTCAGGTATTATTATGGCAATAGCAGGTATTGTGACCGTGCCTGTCCTTTATCTGTTTCAGGCGGACTTACTCTACAATACGGTTTATGTATTGTCGGGTATGAGTATTGGCTTACTGTTCTTCATCAAATGGACAGGGAATTTGCCACTCGCTTCCTATCTTTTCGCATCCATTGGTGCTGTTTTCTTTTTTCTGACGATTTATTACACAGGCGGCATCCATTCTTCGTTTATTATTTGGGTGGCTTCTCTGCCGATTATTGCCATTATTTTAGACAATAAAATGCTCGGCTTCACACTCGGATTGAGTCTTTTTATTTTTATATACTTCGGTTGGCGTGAATGGAGTGGTATTGAGTTGTCGAATGATATTTCACCAGAAATTATTGCTTATTACGATTTATTCAATCAGCTCACATTTATGGTTGTTACGGTGCTGATTATTCGTTTTTATTTTAAGAAAAACAAATCCTACAATCAGGAATTAGAGGTTTCTAACCAAGATTTAGAACGATTTGCCTATATGGCATCTCACGATTTGAAAGTACCTTTGAGAAATATCGTCAGTTTTTCGCAATTGTTGCGCCGACGTATTAAAAATAAAATTGAACCCAGCGAAGAAGAATACCTGGATTTTATTACGAATAATGCGCACCAAATGACGGAGCTTATTCAAGGTATTTTGGATTTGTCGAGGCTTGAAAAAGCAGAAAATATTGAGCTAGAGGAAGTAGATTTGAATGAATTGATACAAGAGGTGCATTCAAATCTTCAAGATAAAATAGAAAAGAAAAAAGGAGTTTTAACGTACTTGGACTTACCTAAAGTAAAAGCTAATTCATCGCAAATCAAACAGCTTTTTCAGAACATCATTGAAAATGCCTTAAAGTACAACAGAAACGAAACGCCTACAATAAACATTTCAGCCAAAAAAGAAAAAAAAATAGCACATATCTATTTCAAAGATAACGGCATAGGGATAGAGCCAGCGTATTTTGATAAAGTTTTTGAAATGTTTAAACGCCTTCATTCCTCTGCCGAGTTTCAAGGAACAGGCATCGGATTGGCATTATGTAAAAAAATAGCCCACCGAAATGGCGGAGATTTAACCATTGAAAGTTCTTCTGATAGTGGAACTATTTTCAAACTGAGTTTGCCTTTATCTTAATAATTTAAAACCATACAAAACGAAAAAAACGACATCGCTTTAAAGCTATTTTCTTATATGCCTATTGTGCCCTGTCGGCAGACAGGTTTTAAAAAGCAAACTGCTGGCTTTTAGCATCATTCATTTTTTTAAATCACCTTCATTCTAATCCCTTTTTTGGGGCGTAATGTAATGAGTGGCGCAAGTTCCAATTTGTATTCCGCATCCATTTCAAAATCAAAACGCTGCACGAGAGTAGCCAAAATCAGTTGCATTTCCATCATAGCAAAATGATTGCCGATGCACATTCGAGGGCCCGCACCGAAGGGCAAAAAATGATGCGAAGGGCGAGCCTTTACCTTTTCTGCCGAAAAACGCTCAGGATTAAACTCTAGCGGATTGTCCCAATATTTTTCAGAACGGTGGAGATTATACACGCTCAAAAAGATATTCTGCTGCTTTTTAATTTCAAAACCACAAACGACATCATCTTCTATTGCCTGACGACCCAATGCCCATGCTGGCGGATACAAGCGCATCGTTTCATTGATAACTTGTTCACTATAAGTCAATTGTCGGAGTTGAGCAAAAGTAGGAAAAGACTGTTGAGGTAACACTTCATTGGCCTCGGCTCTCAATTTGGCTAATATTTCGGGATGCTGCGCCAAAAGCATGAAAGCAGAAGCGAGCGCATTAGAGGAAGTCTCGTGTCCTGCTGCAAAGAGTGTTACTAATTCATCACGGAGTTGTTCTTTGGTCATTTTTTCGCCCGTATCAGCGTCTTCAGCATCCATTAGCATTTGAAGCAAATCTTCTTTTTCTTCGCCACTAGCCAGTCGGTCTTCTATCATTTTATAAATAAGGTTGTCCATTTGGCTGCGTTCTTGCTTGAATTTTTGGCGTGCGCCATTCACGTACAGCAACGGCACTACCCACGGCGAATTGATGTATTTCATCACGTATTCTTGCATCCAATCTATGGCTTCGCCTATTCGTTCGAGTTGGTCGCTTTGTTCTACATTAAATAATGCACGCAATACAATGGTGGCTGTGAGGTGCATCATTTCTTTAGAAATATCAAGCGTTTCGCCCCTTTTTTTGTCGAGCTTATCAATAAATTCTTGGGTAGTTCGCCCCATGTCATTGAAGAGGCTTTCGAGATTTTTTTTGTAAAAAGAAGGCTGCGAAAGCCTACGTTGCTTGCGCCAAAAACTACCTTCACTCGTGACCAAACCATTACCAACGGCCATTTTGAGAATGTGGTAAGATTGGCTTTTGATGTAGTTTTTGTGATTAGTTTGCAAAATATATTTTATAGCATCAGGGTTGGAGACGATATAAAGCTGCATAAAACCTAAATTAGCCGCCCAAACTTCGCCATATTTAGGTTCGTTCTTGTCTAAAAAATGAATGAAATTCTTCGCCAAAGCTCTATTGGTACGAATAATTTCAGAGCGTTTGGTAGTAGGCACTTGTGCAGTAGCTTCGGACATGGTCGTGGCTTTTTCTTTTTATAAAATATAAAATAGTAAGTTTAAATTTTCCTGCCTGCAATTTAGAACAAGAACGGTATAAGTCCTAACTTTGAAAAAGAAATATAATGACATGGCAAAAAGATTATTAGTTACAGGTGCATCTGGTTTTTTGGGTTGGAATGTTGCTTTGTTTCCGCAAGCGAGTTGGGAAATTATAGGAACTTATTATAATCATAAGAATGGTATTCATCCTTCGATTGAAGCACTCCAGATGGATTTGAGCAACAAGCAAAACATTGTGGATTGCCTTGATAAATTAAAGGATTCAATTGATGGAATTTTGCATTTGGCAGCCATTTCAAAGCCGAATGATTGCGCCAAATATCCGCAATTGTCTTTGGCTGTAAATGTAGAGGCTACTCGAATTTTAGCCCAAAAAGCGGCAATGCTTCGGATACCTTTTGTATTCACATCCAGTACGCAGGTATATAGTGGCGATGATGCGCCCTATTCCGAAAATAGCCCAACAAGTCCAATTACAGTGTATGCGGCGCATAAAATTTTGGCAGAAGAGGCGGCAATGAGAGCGAACCCAAAGGCGGTAGTCGTTCGGATGCCGTTGATGTTTGGGGCAACTAGTCCTACTTCGCAAAATTTTCTGAAAGAATGGACTCGTAAGATTGAAAATAGAGAATTGGTTTCAACGTTTTCGGACGAGTATCGTGCGCCTGTAAGTGGTCAAACGGCAGCAGGAGTTTTGTTTCGCTTATTGGAAGGCAAAGCAGAAGGCGAGTTATTTGTCTTAGGTGGAAAGGATAGCATTTCAAGAACGGATTTTGGGTATGCGATGTGTGAAGCATTGGATTTGGATAAAAAATACATTCGCCCTTGCTTACAAGCCGATGTGAAAATGGCAGCAAAACGCCCAAAGGATTTGACTATGGATACTACAAAACTAGAAAAAGCAATAGGATATGTGCCAAAAGGCGTAAGAGAAGAATTGAGCAAATTGAGTGGATAGTAGTAGTTTATGCAGCTACTATCAATTTAATATTTGTTTGTTTTTGTCGAGTAGTTCAACAAGGGTTTCACCGCCTAAGTAAGAAAACCTGATGATTGCAATTTTATCATCATCGTCATCATCCATCATGCGAGTAGTCAAATCGCCCGAACTAGTATGGTAGCTTTTTTCAATTACTCTATCGCTGTCGTCATATTTATACTTGATGATAGGTGCGAAAAAATCAATATGTACTTCTTCTTCATCTAGCCTTTCTTCTTCTATGACTCGTCCTTTTTGGTCGTACTTATAGTTGATAACTGCAATGCCCATTCCTGCATTGAGGCTGCCGGCAACATCATAATAAGCTACTTTAATGACGTGATTCTGAGTATCATAATGGTACTTAATGGAAGCAGGCCCTACAAAATTGATAGGGAAAGGTCTTTTGTATTCATCAAAATAGCGAGACTCTGTGCGGTTGCCATCAGCGTCGTATTCATATTCATATACTGCAATTCCAAAATCATCATAATATAATTCGCCAAAGTGGTCATAATATCTTTTGACTACAATTCGATTGCGGGCATCATAATAGAGCTTTTCTATCAATTCGTCATTCAAAATATTATTCTTGATGTGGTATTTTTTATTAGTAAGGTCGCCTTTTTCGTCAATGAATTGGTCGCTAGAGAGGCTGCCCATTTCTTCCTCGGCTTCATCCATGAAAGGCTGAGCCTCCGTTGCGAAAGAAATGAAAACTAGGAAAGAGAGAAGTGCGAATATGATTTTTTTATTAATCCTCATTTTTAGCTTAATGTTTGGATAATTAACGTTAAGATATGGGATATGTTCTATTTTTATATAAGTTTTATGTAAATATAAATATAGAACTTTAATTTACTTTAAAAGGTCTTGATTTTGTTCTATACAAATATAGAAAAAATTATAATTTATTAAAAAATAATTTCGAGTTAATTTGGGTGAAATTTGAAATTAAAAAAATTAAAACGCTTGAGTTTTTATTTCAAAAACAGAATGTTATCTTTAAGGTGTTTTTTCATCTTATTTGTTTCTAAAATGGATTAGTTATGGCGCATTTATCAAAAGACTTTGTTGTTTTCTTCGAGGACTTGGCTAAAAACAATAACCGTGATTGGTTTCTTGAAAACAAGAAGCGGTATGAAAATATAGTTAAAAAACCGTTTCAAAATTTTATTAGCGAACTGATAGATGCTTTGAAGGAAGAAGAGCCAGATATTTCAATTAGTCAGAAGGAAGCTATTTTTAGGATTTACCGTGATGTTCGATTCTCAAAAGATAAAACGCCCTACAAGCTCCACGCCTCGGCATTTATTTCTACCACACACAAAAAAGATTATGCAAACCCAAATGGATTATACCTCGAAATTAATCCTGATTTTATTCGTCAATATGGTGGCGTATATGCGCCTGACAAGGATACGCTTTTGAAAATCAGAACTGGTATTGCGACTCAAAATGAGCGTTTTCAAACTTTAATTACGGATAAACAATTTGTGAACACTTTTGGAGAAATAAGAGGCGAGCAAAATAAGCGAATCCCAAAAGAGTTTAAAGCCATTCATGCCGTTCAGCCTTTGATAGCCAATAAGCAATTCTATTATTATACAGAAATGAGCGTGGATAAGATTGATAGCGACGATTTAATACCAATGATGATTCGTCAGTATAAAATCGCAAAACCTGTAAATGAATTTCTTGCCGAATTGATAAAAGCGTAGGATAACGGACAGGCTATTCGCTATTGTTGGAATTTTCGTTTTTGGGCTGATTCAAAGGGTGAAAACTCAAAATCGTATCTCGCAGAAAGGAGGTATCCAAATGCGTGTAAATTTCGGTAGTGATAATGGATTCGTGCCCGAGCAACTCTTGAATGGCTCGCAAGTCAGCTCCGCCTTCGATAAGGTGTGTCGCAAAAGAATGGCGGAAAGTGTGCGGGCTGATGTTTTTTTGCAAATCAATTGCCTTTGCCAAATCTTTTATCATCGTAAATACATAAACACGGGAGAGTTGCCGACCTCGCCGATTGAGAAATAAAATATCTTCGTCGTGAATGACTTTTAATTGGCTTCGAGTGTATCTCAAATAAGACTGAACTTGCCGAAGTGCCGACGCTCCAATAGGCACAATACGCTCCTTATTGCCTTTTCCCGTTACCTTTATCAATTCTATATCAAGATAAATATTCGAAATGCGCAAGCTTATCAGCTCACTTACCCTCAATCCGCAGGCGTACAACACCTCTAGCATTGCTCGATTGCGCTGACCGTGAGGCGTACTCATGTCAATAGCTGCGAGGAGTTGTTCTATTTCAGAAAAAGAGAGTGTCGCCGGAAGCTTTCTTACAATTTTTGGCGCATCTAGTAGCTCCGTTGGGTTATCAGAAATGAGTTTTTCGATGGTTAGATATTTAAAAAATGCTTTAATACCAGAAATCAAACGAGCTTGCGAACTCACCTCTAGGCCAAGTTCATTTATCCATATAATAAATTCCTTGATATGAGTATATCGAATTTCGGAAGGCAAGAGCGAAAGCTCTTGAAGTTGGAGGTACTGTATGAGTTTTTGAATATCGCTCAAATATGCCTCGATGGACTTGTCCGAAAGTGACTTTTCTAATTTTAAAAAAGCCTTAAAGCCGTTGATGTATGTTGTCCAATTATTCAATAAATAGTTTTTTTTAGTAAAAACGTGCAACAAAAAAGCCAGATTAGCAATTTGCTAATCTGGCTTTAATATAATTAAAATTACTAAAATTGACTTTCAATAATTATTGAAGCACAATTAGGGCAGTTGCCTAGCCTTCTTTGTCTTCTGTGTCTTCTTTCTTTTCTTCAACTTCAGGTGCGTCAGGTGCATCATCGTCCTGGTCTTTCAACTGTTCTTTCAATTGAGAGAACGCAGCCATATCACCTAATGTAGATTTTTCGACCTTAGCTTGTTGTTTCTTGATTTCTGTACGAGTGCTTTCACGCTCTGTGCGGCGTGCGTCACGTTCTGCATCTTTTTCTTTACGACGCATATCGTCCAAATATCTTGTATGAGAAACTAAGATACGCTTATCATCACGGTTAAATTCGATAACTTTGAAAGTGATTTTTTCTTCCACTTCTGCCAAAGTACCGTCTTCTTTGCGGATGTGCTTGATAGGAGCGAAGGCTTCCAAACCGTAAGGCAACAAAATCAAAGCACCTTTTTCGTCGCGACGAACAATAGTCGCTTCTTGATAAGATCCTACTGGGAATACTTCCTCGAATGTATCCCATGGATTTTCTTCGATTTGTTTGTGTCCCAATGAAAGTTTACGGTTGTTTTGATCAATATCCAAAATCATTACGTTGAAATCAGATTTGATTTTAACGTATTCAGATGGGTGATTGAAACGCTTCGTCCAAGACAAATCAGAGATATGAACCATACCGCCAATACCTTCTTCCAACTCTACGAATACTCCGTAAGGTGTAAGGTTTTTGATTTTGCCAGTATGCTGACTTCCCAACAGGGTATTTCTTCGATTTTACCCAAGGGTCTGGTGCAATTGTTTCAAACTCAAAGACATCTTTGCGGCTACCAACTGTTACCTCAGATACGTGTATCAAACCTTCTACGCCCGGCTGTATTTCTAAGAATGCACCGTAATCTTCGATGTTTACAATCTTACCTTCTACATCCGAACCTTCGCTCAATTGTTCGCCCAATACTTCCCACGGGTGTGGTTGTAATTGTTTCAAACCTAAAGAAATACGTTTCTTATTGTCGTCGAAGTCAAGAACTACCACGTTGATTTTCTGATTGAGTTTCAATACTTCGCTCGGATGCGAAATACGACCCCAAGAAATATCTGTGATATACAAAAGACCATCTACACCACCTAAGTCTAAGAAAGCACCGAAGTCTGTGATGTTTTTCACCACACCTTCCAATACCTGACCTTGCTCCAATGAAGAGATAATCGCTTGACGTTGTTCTTCTAAGTCGCTCTCAATCAATGCTTTGTGAGAAACAACGGCGTTCTTGATAGATTCGTTGATTTTTACCACTTTGAACTCCATCGTTTTGCCAACGTAAGAATCATAATCAACGATAGGCTTAATGTCAATTTGAGAACCTGGTAAGAATGTTTCCAAACCATGAGTATCTACAATCAAACCACCTTTCGTCTTGCTGATAACCACACCTTTGATAACAGCACCTGTTTCGTGTGCGCTTTTGATGGTTTCCCAAGCACGAATCAATTTTGCTTTACGGCGAGACAATACCAACTGACCTCTTTTGTCTTCTTGTTCTTCTACATAAACATCTACGATATCGCCTACTGATAAATCTGGAATATCTCTAAATTCAGACAATGAAACCAAACCATCAGATTTGAAGTTCAAGTCCAAAACTACGTCTCCATCATTAATAGCAGTTACCTTTCCGCCAATGATTTCAAATTGATTTACAGAAGATAGAGAGGTTTCATAATCTTCAAGGTATTTCGCTTTTTCATCTTCTGTATAAGAAGTGGTATTGCGCTTACCCATACCCCAATTAAAATCATCATGGCTGCTTGAAGATGCTTCTTCTCCGCTACCTGCTACCAATTCATCATCATCTTCTTCTTCTTCTTCATCTTCGTCGTCGCTATCACTATCGTCGTCGTTATCGTTATCGTTATCATCACTGTCATCGTCGTCGCTGTCATCATCATCATCATCATCGTCGTCATCACCAGTGATATTTTCAATAACATCTTCTACCTTATCTTCAATGTCTTCTACCACGTCTTCTACTTTTTCTGCAAAGTCTTCTGCCGCTTCTTTTACATCTTCAATAACGTCTTTTACCTTGTCAATAGCCTTTTCAACCATCGACTTTTCTTCTTGATTTTCAACGTTTAGAGCTTCATTCTTCAGCTCTTCGTTGTTGTTGTTTTTTTCATCTGACATAGAAAGCATGTCGTTTTAAATTGTTAAGAAATAAATTTCGAGGCGCAAAGATAGGAATTTATGTTGATAATCAAGAGGATAAGTATAAAATAGTTAAGCTATTTGAGAAATGAAAAGGCTTGAATAACTTTTATTTTAAGGAATAGGAAAATAGGCAAATTTTAGTTGGTGATTACTTTGATTTTGCATCTAAAATATTAGCATTTTATTGCCGCTTTTTTTATGATAATAAATGTACTTTTGGTAAATATTTTTTTACAAAAAAAACTAAAGAAAATTGAAACAGGAATTAGGACAAATAGCGATTGTGGTACGAGATTATGACGAAGCAATTGCTTTTTATACTCAAAAACTGCATTTCGATTTGCTGGAGGATACGCCCTTGAGCGACGTAAAGCGTTGGGTAAGAGTAAACCCAAAGGGGATTCTTTCTGCTGGATTATTATTAGCAAAAGCCAAAAACGAAGAGGAAGCCAGCAGAATTGGCAATCAGACAGGCGGTAGGGTTTTATTTTTATATACAGACGATTTGGATAGAGATTATAAAAACCTGATAGCTAATGATATAGAGATAGTAAGAGAGCCGTCCGTTCACGACTACGGCAAAGTCTGCGTATTTGCTGACTTGTATGGCAATCTTTGGGATTTGATAGAAAGGAGTTGAATGAAGTAGTTAGGCAGTCGCATTTTAAATTTTAACATTTTAGGCAACTGCCCATTGCCTAAAGCATTAAGAATAATAACTGCGCCAATATGATTTTTACAATAAGCGCAATGGGCATCATAAAAGTAAAACCAATATTGGGTACTTGGTTTTCGGAGCGTTGAATAGCAAAATCTAAGACTGCCGGCTGGCTTGACACCATTCCCATCAGGAGGCTAAACGGTATTTTGAATAATTTGTAACCTATCCAGAGTGCCAAAATCGAGCTAACTAAAACGATACTGGTGCCAGCTAAAAATAAAATGCCGCCACCGCCGCCCATAACGGTTTCCAGAAAAGTATGACCAGAACGAATGCCAATACCTGCGAGCAATAGTATTAAGCCGATTTGCCGCAAAGTGAGATTTGCACTATACGGGAGCGTCCAAACGATTGGGCCCGTTCGTCGGATTGAGCCTAAGATTAAAGCGACGATTAATGGGCCGCCAGCAAAACCAAGATTAAACGAAAAGCTCGAAAACTGTATCGTTACCATGCCCAGAAGCAATCCGAGTGCCATTCCTACGCCGAATGAGAATAAATTGATATGGCTCAAACTTTCGTAAGAATCGCCAAAAAGTATTGATAAATTCTTCATTTCGTCTCGTTTGGCTACCAACAAAACCCTATCGCCAAGCTCTAGTACCGTTTCGCCATTTGCCAACAAATCCATATCGCCTCGCTGTACTTTTGTAATGATAGTCGAGTATTTTTCGGAAAGATTGAGTGAAGCTATTTTTTCGCCAGCAATGTTGGGATTTGAGACAAAAACACGCTTGACACTAAAAACCGAGCGGTCAAAACTCAATTCTCTTTCCAAAGGTTCGCCGAGTTCTTCAATAGCGATATTCAATATTCTTTCGCCACCAATGAGTATAATTTGGTCATTCGTTTTTACAAGCGTATCCATATTGGGCAAAAAAGCCTCATCTCCTCTTTGCATTCTACCAAATACCACTCTTCTGTGAAATCGTTGGAAAAGCTGGCGTAGCGGCACATCATTGTATTTTTCGTTGGTGATTTTTATGGTTTGTTTGAGGAGCGTTTCGCTGATAGGATAGTCTTTTTGTAAGATAGTTTCTTCTTTTTTGAAATCCACTTTTAGCCATCTTTTCATCAAAGTCATTGCCACCATTACGCCGATTACGCCCATCGGGTAAGACAATGAATAGCCAACTACCGCCTTATTACTCATGCCTTCTCTCAAATCTTCGGGCTGCGAATTGGTAATCAAATCGAGCAATCCTGCCAAAGAAGGCGTATTGGTGAGGCTGCCAGCCAGCAAACCTGCCGACGTTGCCGAATCCAAATCAAACAAAAAGTGCATACCGATGGTGGTGAATGCAAATAGACTTAGCATCAATATAATAAAACTGACATCGCTTGCGCCTCGTTTTTTGAAAGTATAAAAAAAACCTGGCCCACTGCTCAAACCAATGGTATAAACAAAAATGGATAAGCCCAAAACGATAATTACATCAGGCACTTTGAGTTCGGGACTCAATGCGCCAAAACCTAGCCCAACGAACAAAACGGCTGCTACGCCTAGCTTCGTACCACGTATCGAAATATTGCCAATCGCATAGCCAATTGCCGAAACGATAAAAAGCAGCAACAACGGAGATTCTTTAAATGCTTCAATCATGTCGGCAAAGATAAAGTTGTTATCAATTTTTAGTGATTGTTGTAGAAATGTCCTATTATTGAACCATAAGAAAATCGATAAAATGAAACTAAACAAAATGAAACTACAATATTCAAAAAAATTTACTGCTAAGGGCAAAAACGTTACTATTCATGGCGTTTCGACGGGTTTTGTCGCTGTCAAGAAGCGTTTTCGAGATGCTCGTTTTTCGGGTATTCTTGCTATGATTGACTTCGTGATGGATAGAAAATTTACGGAATGGATGCCGATTTGGGTTTGGATAATCGAACACGAAGAGGGAATTTTTATGGTAGATACGGGCGAAAATTCGAGAGTGACGGACAAGGATTATTTCAAGCCAGCAGGTAGATTTGAAAATTGGCTGAACACCACTTTGTTTAAATTTAAAGTCAGCCGAGAAGAAGAGATTGATGCTCAACTCATTGACTTGAATATTGCGCCAGAAGAAGTCGATACCATCATTTTGACGCATCGACACCTCGACCATCTGGACGGAATTGCTCATTTTCCGAATAGCCAAATACTTGTAAATAAGGTCGAAAATGAAAAACCTTATGGCGTATTTGCCGCATTTATATCTCATATGGTTCAATCCAGAGTTGATAGATTTGGATGAAAAATACAAGAATTTCCCGAACGCCAAAAGACTGACCAAAGCAGGAGATATTATTATGGTAGAAACCGCAGGACACACTTACGGTCATTGCTCGGTGGCTATCGAAACGGACGAAGGCATCGTCTTTTTGGCAGGAGATGTGAGTTACAATCAAGCCCAATTATTAGCTAATAAGCACGCAGGCGCAGACATTGAACCCAAAAAAGCAAAAGCCGCCTACCAAAGAATCAAAGCATTGGCACAGCGAGAAAAGTTGATTTATTTGCCTTCTCACGATGCTAAAGCTGGCGAACGATTGATTAATTTGTCTTATTTGAAGTAAAACTACTTTGACTAAAAACCTTTATCATGTCAGATTTAAAAATAACTACAATTCAAGCAGACTTAAATGGGAAGATATTGATGAAATTTACGATGCTTGATGAGCTAATAGAAGGCTTGCAAGGAGCAACAGATGTTATCGTATTGCCAGAAATGTTTTCGACGGGTTTTAGTATGAATTCTAAAGAACTCGCAGAACCTGCCGATGGAAAAACCATGTATTGGCTACACGAAACCGCCAAAAAATGTAACTGCGTGGTGACAGGAAGTATGATTTTTGATGATAATGGGACTTACTTCAATCGCTTGATTTGGATGCGTCCAGATGGAACATTCGAGTATTACGACAAGCACCAGCTTTTCAAAATGTCGGGAGAGCATCAGCATTTCGCAGCAGGGCAACGAAAAGTGATTATCGAACATAAAGGTTGGCGGATTTGCCCGTTGGTTTGTTACGATTTGCGTTTTCCGGTATGGGCAAGAAACGCAGAAGACTACGACCTATTATTATATGTAGCAAATTGGCCCATCACTCGCCATGTGCATTGGCGAACGCTATTGAAAGCCAGAGCCATCGAAAATCAGTCTTATGTAATAGGTGTAAATCGAGTAGGTTTTGCTTCAGGATTGGATTATTCGGGCGATACTTCTGTATTTGACCCCTTCGGGATAGAAACCTATCATGTTGAAAATAAAGTGGATGTGAAAACGCACAAGCTATCTTTGGAACGAGTGAAAGAAGTACGAACGCAAATTCCTTATTTGCAAGACAGAGTGGATGATTATCGTCACGGCAATAGCTACGGCATTGGCATTTTTATTTTTAAATCCCGATAGAGCACTTTTGGGCGCAAGTGGGATTGTGTTTATGTTGATAATTTTGGTGTCTTTTACCAATGTGCATCGTGGTCAAATACCAGTTACCTTCCTTTTAGTAGCATTACTTTTTATAGGAAAGGAAGTCATTGCGAGCATGGAAAACAATAATATTTCAGAATTAGCGCACATTATTGGTGGCGTTTGTGGCGGAATATTTGGCTTTACAATAGGGAAACCTCGAAAAGTAGATACTTACGCTTAATTTTTTTTTTTTTTAAGCTGTAATCAAGCGATTTAAATAGATTTAAAAGAATTAGAAATAGCTATTCTCAATATTAGAAATAATATAGGATAGCTATTTTTTATGCTATTTTTCCAAAAACGGGAAATATGTCTTTTTTTTGTCATTCAAAAGAATTAGCAAAGGTCAATTCATGGCTATTAGGGCATTTTTTAAAGTTGGTATTATATTTTCATATTTAAAGTTGTGTATCAAGATAATGAAAATGTCACGAAAGAAAATTCTTAGGCATATTTCTTGCATACTCTAAAAACAAAGAATAAGCATCGATTATAATTATATTTATTTAATATTTAAAAATTATAATTTAATTTTTTTTTTATACTTGATGCAACGTGTCTAAAAACAACATTACCACCTTAATTTTTTGCTCTTGAGCAAACATATAAAAAATCTTACTCTTTAAGTCTTGCTTTTATAAGTAGATATGTATTTTAATTATTATAATTTGTATGAATAAGGGTTTAGTATCCTTGAAGTATTTTTGAAATAATTCATTTTTTCTGACAATATTTTTACAAAAGGATGCAACCTCTTGAAAAAAGGTTTGTAATCTGCGCAAAAAATCCTTAATATTGAGTTGTCTTTACAGACACACCAATCTTGAGAACACTTGTCACCCAAAACTTTTAGTAAAAGTTTGAAAAGAAAAAATAGGACTTTCTAAAAGTTCCCTTAATACAAAATCCTACTTATTTAAAGTGAACACCAACTTTTTGACATATTGGAATAGGCTTAAATTCAACCACAATCAATTGTAATAGCAATGGGCAGAATTTCACTAGAGGGCATGACCTTTTTTTCTCGTCATGGTTTTTATGAAGAAGAAAATGTTATTGGCAGCGAATTTATTGTGGATGTGTATGCTGAAACGGATTTAGACAGTGCGGCAATGTCTGATAATATTCGATTAGCGACGAATTATGAAGATATTTATCTAATAACTCGTTGGGAAATGGAAGCGGACGAACCGGTGAAACTGCTCGAAAAACTATGTTTCAGTATTGCTAAAAAAGTCAAAGCAAAAGTTGGCGGCATTATTCAATCCGTGAATGTTATTATTCGAAAATGTAACCCTCCGCTCGGTGGAAGGGTAAAATATTCGGTGGTCGAAACATCGGGGAGAATAGGGTTGGAGGGTGTAGCGTTTTTTGGAATGATTGGCAGCACGGAGGAAGAAATGATACTAGCTAACGAATTTGTAGCCAACGTATATGCCACAGTAGATTTTCAGAAAGCAAGCGTGACAGACGATTTGAAAGATACATTGAATTATGAATCAATATTTTGGGCCATCAAAACAGAGGTGGAAGAACCTGCTGAACTTTTGGAAAACGTGGCGTATCGGATAGCCGATAACTTGAAAAAGAAGCACAATAATATAAAAAGCATTGAAGTAGAACTCAAAAGAAAACATCCGTCGGTAAGAGGAAAGTTGCCAGCAGCAAGCGTAGAGATGGAATTTGACCACGAGGCGGAATGTGCGAAATGCGGAAAAGGCACAATGTGCTACTTAGATGAAAACTGTTGGTGCAATGAGTATCAAATATTTCCAGCCACACAAGCAATGATAGATTTGAAGTATGGCGGTTGCATTTGCAAAGATTGCACAGAAATGTATGGAAGAAAAAAGTAAAAAGGTAGAAAAACGAGCTACCTGAAAATAATAACGAAGTATTAACTAACACAAACAAATGACGAAGTTCACGAACAAAAGAGTATAAAGAGTATAAAAAAAACGTGAAACTGGTCAAGCGTATTAAAAAAGAAAGTAGAATGGATGTAAGATTTACAATTGAAGATGTGGCTGAGAAGCCCACCATGTATTTACCTTCTAGAAGCATTTACTGCCTGAAAGCTTACGTTGATGGCATTAATAGTGGCGAAATGACCGATGTTTGGGACTATTTAGATGGCTTTTATGATTGGTTAGTTGATACTTTTCAGCACGGAAGTAAAGGTGCGCAAGACGAGGTAAAACTAATTTTACATTATATCAGTAATGACCCGAATGATGCCTTTTACCGCTTTTTTGAGTTGGTAGAAAACTTTCACGAAGGCGAAGAATTGCTTCCTTTATTCAAAAAATTGAAAGAAAATCCTTACGATTATTTACCACAAATCAGTATTTACACACTCTATGCCTACCTTTGGGGCGTGGATATGGCTAGTCAGGGATTGATTGATTATACAGATTTGAGCGATTTTGAGGATTGGTTGCAGGAGTATTATGAGAATGATTCTTCTTGGTACAAAATATTGATGTTCTACTCACAAGATGAGTTTGGCGCATTGCAGCAATTTCAAACTTTATACGAAGAATTTGCCGCTCGCCCTTCGCACGCCAGCGACGGAGAAGCTCCTTCACACTAACTTTGTACGTTTCCAATTAAAAAAAGACGGGCAGCAGAATTATTCTGTTGTCCGTCTTTTTTATTAAAATATTTAGACTAAAATCTTAGTTATAAGTTAAATTTTATAGGAATATCCATAAGGCGTTTTACTTTTATACTTTTTATACGTCTTATAGTTATCTTGCGGCTGATTAAATATGGATAATAATTTCATTTGAAAAAATCAGCGTATTTAAGCGTTACAAAAAATCAATAATTTTGATAGAATAGAAAGAGAGAGCCTATTCAAAATTTTAAATAAAAAAACAACTATGATGAAGAAAATGATTGTACTACTTATGTTCTGTTTGCCATTGGTATCTTGCACGCCAGACTTAGAAAAAATACTTTCTGATGTACTGAAAGAAGATATACTGACCGATGAGCAAATCGGAATGGGACTAAAAGAGGCTTTGACGAACGGTATTTCTAAAGGCGCAGATATTGTTTCAAAAACGGATGGTTATTATAAAAATCCAACCATTAAAATCTTATTTCCACCTCAAGCTCAAAAAATTGAGAAAACCTTAAATGATTTAGGTTTGGGAAATATGACGGAAACGATGGTAGAAAAACTAAACCGTGCGGCAGAAGATGCAGCTAAAGAAGCAAAACCAATATTTGTATCGGCTATCAAAAAAATGACCATCAAAGATGCCATGAATATCTTAATGGGCGAAAATAATGCGGCTACGACTTACTTACAAGCGACTACATCGGATCAATTGTATGCAAAATTTAATCCAGTAGTAGTCAAATCTTTGGAAAAAGTAAAAGCATTGCAATACTGGGGCGATATCGTGAACCGATATAATAAAATTCCTTTTGTAGAAAAAGTTAATCCAGACATCAATGATTATGTGACGCAAAAAGCAATGGACGGCTTGTTTCACATGATTGAAAAAGAGGAAGGCTTGATTAGAAAAGACCCTATCGCTCGTACTACGGATTTATTGAATAAAGTATTTGCAAAACAAGATAGTAAGTAGGCAGTTTGCAGTTTGCGGTTTTGCAAAAAAAGGTTTCAGCACTAGCTGAAACCTTTTTTGCTTATAACGCCAGAAATTTTTAGGGTTTACCCTAAAAGAGAACGAAAAACCTCCTTTTCGAGGTTTCAATGCCAGGTTATCCATGCAATAAAACATATTTTATTTCAAAAAAATGGCAAATATCCAAAGGACAATAGGTCAATATGAACAAAAATACCTTTTTAACATATTTTCTCTTGTTTGCCTTTGCAAAACCTTTTTTCGAGGTAAACCCTAAACTTCAACCGCTAACTAAAAAACTACGTTTTTACAAACTTCACCATCTCTTCGCCGTCTTCGTGTTTGATTTTTATAAAATAAATACCTTTCGGCAAATCTATTTCAGCAGCTAAAGCCGCATCTTTTGATGTAAAAGCATAAGCAGGTATCGGCTGACCGAGTGCGTCAAACCATTTCCAATCTTGAATATGATAAAAATATTCAAGCGGCATAGATTCGATGCTAGTGAATGAATGATGCGTGTTTTCAGTACCCGTGCATTCTTCTATCTCGTCGGTATAAGGCGCATAATTGGGATTGTTGGGGTCAATGCCCGAAGATTGCAACTCATAAGACTGCAAAGCTCTATTTTTATCAAAAAAGTAAACTTCGTTATTTTTGCTGACCACGATATCAGACTGCTCATAGCCTCGTAAAAATCGCCAAAAACGAGAGGTTGAAAATACTTTTCGTTGCGTAGAACGAGCCAAATTGAAAGGCTGGTCAATCCAATCCACGTACCAAAAACTACTCTTAGTAAACGAAAGAACATTGTTGCCTTCTCCTCGATAAAACAATCTTTTGGTAGAAGACATTTCATCTTCGTAAAGTGCCAACGACCCATAAGCTCGTTCACAATCATTTGAAAACGGGCCATTTAGCCATTCATACCAATATTCCCCATCTCTAAATTGCAACAATCCCAAATGATTATTATCCGTGATGAAAATAATATTTCCTTCTTCCGTCACTGCTATTGTGCCAAAATCCGTGGAAACTGAAGGCACAATATCCTTCATTTCCATTTTCTTGATATTGTCGCTTTTGCCAGCCGCTTTTACAGCGTGTATGTTGCCATCTTCGCCTCTGTAAGCCACGAGTCCGCTACTGTTTACAGCAATATCGCCCGCTACTTTTATGTCGTTAGCCGTTGTAATGTCTTGAAAAAACCACTTTGACCGAAAATTAATAAATCGCCCGATAGTTTGATTTTCAGTAACTACATACACTTCGGTCAATCCTTTATTTTCTATCGAAACGATGTCTCTAAAAGGCGTTACGGCTATTTTGGGCATCACTCCAGCTTCGCCACCTAATGCTTCTGTAAGCGTAATATTGAGGCTGTCATCCACATTTGCCAATACCAAATAGCCTTCCGAATGCACAAAAAACAAATCATTGTTATTACTCAAAACAATATCGCTATTCGGAAAAGCAGTGATTTTATTATTGACCTTTCCTTTGGTTGCTTTTATGTTTTTTGACAAATAGAATTTATTGTTCTTTGTCAAATAAGCCACCCAACCATTATCATTAGTCGTTATTTTTTGCGTGCCGAGTTTTGGGCTTCTCGCTGGAGCTTCTTTGGTAGTCAGGGCGGTTTTGTTCATATATTCCTTCACATAAGAAGGATAATCGGCTTCACTTTTAAAATCGTATTTTCTAAAATAATCCACTCGATATTCTATCTCCAAACCGTTGTCCAATTGGTCTTTGAGTGCTTTTCTATAACGATTGTCTTCGTGGTTAGGATTTTTCGGATGTGGCGGCACTACGCCAATTCCTAGCACAGCTAAAGGCGGCACTCGACATTCTTTTTCTGTAAGAGGGCAAACGCTTCTGTTGTCATTTCCGCCCAAAGCACTCACTCCAATCAGCACGCCATCCAAAAACACAGCGGCTTCCGTTGGCGTAACCACATATTGAAACGTATGATAGGCTTCGTAGAGCGGCTTTTTCATACAGTAAAACTTCTGGCAATAGCATTTTTTGGTATGGAAATATTTTCTATCTTTTTTGTAACGCTCATCATATTCTACCTTGAAAGGCTTATAATTATTATCTATATCGCCCAAAATAGTGTTTGGCGTATAAGCATCGCATAACCTATCGGTATAAGGCGTAGTGTAACCCATGTCCTCATCGTGAGGAAAAAATGCCCATGAGTTAATTGGAATTTTATAAGGATGCTTGCCCACATATTCAAAAATATCAAACTCGTATCGGTACGACCACCAAAACCAACCCGTACTCACAATGCCCGGATGCTCCGACACCTTCACTCGCATCTCATACATTCCTAACAGGCTCTCCATTTGCTTATGCACAATCCCAACTTGATAGGATGGGTAAGTTTTATCTTTTTGCCAATTGATGGCTTTGATAATCAAATCATTACCATCCATAGCAATGGCATTCATGGAAATAGAGTCGGTATTGTTGCTTTTGTTATTTTTAAAAGCACCAACTTCCCAGCCCTTTTCGGTCAAGTATTTTACGGCATTCGCATTTTTAGGCGCATTAAAATCCTCACTTTCTACCAAAGTAAATTTAGAATAATCAATGTAGAGATTTTTTCGTTTTACGCAAGTAGCTGTTTCTGAGCAGCCAGCGTGATTTTGGGCCTGAATAGGTACATTTATAAAAAGAAATAAGAGCAATAAAGGATAAAATTTCATATCATGGTTTGTTATCCCGTGAAGGGGATTATTTAAAAATAATAAATAACTGGGTTGTCTATTATGGCGACACATGCAACAGAATAAATTTTTTATTAGTTTTCACTTTGACTTTTACGAACAATCTAATATATGAAAAATTAGGATTTTACAATCTTCTTTAACCGTTAATTTTCAATTCAAACGTTACGGTTTCTTTCTCTACGCCATTGACAATTATAGCGATTCGGTGTTCACCAGCGTGATGTTTTCGAGTAGTCAAATCTCGAAAGTGCATCTTTTTTTCAAAGCTAAAAACCTGATGAGGCTCATAAACGTTCTCACTGATTTTGAAAACTTTTCGGCTATGCGTGCCATTTTTTTTCATATAATATACGCCAAACTCCAAACGAATTTTGGCTGCTTGCGCCATTTTGTGAGACAATTCAAAACTAAACATTTGATTGCCGCCAAGTTCCAAAACGGAATGCTTAACCCTTAAATTCTGGACAATAATAGCAGAAGAATCCCCAAAACCAAACAAACGCATCGCTCGCTTATTGCCCGCTTTGAGCAAAGTGCGGCAAGCGTGCTTGACAATCCAATCTGTGTTTTTATTATCGCCATACCACCTTTCGGCAATTTCTAAAACCAATTCAGGATGGTCTTTAGAAATGTCGTTGAGGTTATTCGCAACGCTTCTGCGCACATAGTCCGTTTCATCGTTTTTTAGCTGCTCCAAAATAGGCAAAACCATCGAAGGGTCTTTCTGAAAATGAGGCAAAGCCATCGCCCAAGGCAGCCGAGGGCGGCAGCCTTCACACGCCAATCTCCGTACATGATAATCCTTATCCGTAGCCCAAAGCGTCATTTGAGCCATCATTCGGTCTCTATATTTTTTTATAAAAGGACGAACCGCAAACTCCGAACTAGAGTATTTGGTCACGTCTTCCAGTGCGGCTATCGAAACATCAAAGTCAGCCTCGTCTTGACCGAAAAACTCTACAAAATCAGGAAAGACCAACCCCGTCAATCCATCTTTGACCAGTGGCGCAACTTGTCGGAGTATCGCCACTTTATCTGCGTAACTACCTGATAATACATCATTAAGCACCGTAGCACAATGGTGCATTCGGTCTTTGAGCTCTCGCTCTTCGTGCTTGCCATCATAAATGCGTTCCAAAAATAGGACAGTATTAAAAGTAGGTTGATGTTTAGAAATTTCGTCAGCTATTTGCTGATAAAAAGCTCGATTAAATCGGTTTTTGAGTTGGAAGTCTGACATTTTTATAGGTTGTTGTTGAGTGTTTTTGTAAAAACTTGAGGCTACCTTAGTTTTCTAATTATAATCAGTTTTATAATAGCCATTATTCACAAAGCGGCGAAGCCGCTTTGTCTATCTTCATTATCAGTTAGTTATGTAATAGGATTTAGTTTTGTGAATAAAGTCTAATAGATAAATAAGCAACTTCTAATAGAAATTATTTGTTCAAGCCTAAAATACATTTTGCTTTCGTATTTTTGAGAATTATCATAAAAAGAATTTAAAACCATACAATTTTTGATAAGTCAAAAAAAACTAATAAAGGAATGGGTTGTAACTTCTTGACTGACAGGCCGACGCAGGTTAGATGGATTTTTTTACTTAGATGTCAGAAAAAATCCGCTTCATCCGTGCTGAGGGCTGACAGGTTTCAATCCACGCTGATATGGGTTTATTTTGGGCTTGCCCAAAATCTGCGTAGTTTTAAAAAGAAATAAGAAATTCATGCGAATAATTTTTTTAGGCACACCAGAGTTTGCGGTGGCATCATTAGATATTTTAATTAAAAACGGCTATGACGTAGTAGGCGTAGTGACGGCTACCGACAAAATGGGCGGAAGAGGCAACAAAAAACTTATCGAGTCGGCAGTGAAGAAATATGCCAAAGAAAAGGGATTGAACATATTACAACCCGAAAAACTTAAAAGCCCCGCATTTTTGGCAGAACTCGAAGCCCTCAAGGCAGATTTGCAAATTGTGGTAGCGTTTAGAATTTTGCCACGAGCCGTTTGGCAAATGCCGCCTTTGGGAACATTTAATTTACATGGTTCGCTTTTGCCAAAATATCGGGGTGCTGCGCCTATTCATTGGTCAGTTATCAATGGCGATACCGAAACGGGCGTGACCACTTTCTTTCTCAAACAAAAGGTGGATACTGGAAATCTATTATATCAATCTAAAATTGAAATTGGCGAAAACGAAACCACAGGCGATGTTTATGCTCGACTGATGAAAGTAGGCGCAGAATTGACGCTCAAAACCGTGCAAGCCATCGAAAAAGGCGAAGCCACACCTATGGAGCAGAACGAAAATCTGGTAACAAAAGCTCCAAAAGTTTTTCACGAAACCAGCGAAATCGACTTCAATCAAGATACGCAAACGGTTCATAATTTCATTAGAGGCCTCAGCCCGATACCAACGGCATGGACAACCCTCGATGATAAAAAACTTAAAATTTTTAGAACTTCAAAAGAAATCGCAGCACATGAAGAAGTGCCGGGTAGCTTTTCTACTAATAATAAATCTTTTTTGAAAATAGCAACACAAGATGGCTATATCCATCTTCACGAATTGCAAATCGCTGGACGAAAGCGCATGAAAATAAAAGATTTTTTGAATGGATATAAGTTGTAGGAAAGGAAGTTTTTTGCAGTTTCATACGGTAGTAGGGATAAAGAGAAGCAGAAAATAGAGCGTTTCGGAATAGCCTAAAAAAAAACGCTGCGTCCTCTGCTCCTTTGCAATCGCTGCGAGAACTAAAACGCTTTAACATGAAAAAGGAAACATTTAAAATAGAAGGAATGTCTTGTGCGTCTTGCGCTGCAAGTTCGCAACGAGTCTTGTCAAAAATGGATGGCGTAAAAGAAGCAACGGTAAATTATGCCAACAAAGCCGCTTTGGTTGAATATGACGAAATCGCTGTGGATTATACCCAAATGAAAGCCAAACTTCTAAAAATGGGCTACCATCTTTTGGAAGATACTGAGCGCATTCGAGCAGAACAAGAGCAGAAGGAATTGGCTCGTTTTAAAGAATTGAAGCAAAAAGTAACGATAGGCAGCATTTTATCCATTTTGTTGATTTTGGTAGCAATGGTGTTGCCGACTTTGCCCGATGAAAACTGGCTGATGCTACTCTTGACCATTCCAATTATCGTTTGGATTGGGCGAGAATTTTATGTAAATGCGTGGAAACAACTCCGAGTCGGCAAAGCCAACATGGATACTTTGGTAGCACTAGGGACGGGCGTTGCTTTTTTGTTTAGCTTGTTCAATACCATTTATCCCGAAGTTTTGATAAGTCAAGGATTAGAGCCGCACGTTTATTACGAAACGGCAGGCGTATTAATCACTTTAATCTTGCTCGGTCGATTTTTAGAAGAAAGAGCCAAGCAAAACACTTCCAATGCGATTAAAAAACTATTAAATCTTGGTGCAAAAACGGCTTTAGTACGCAAAGGAGACGAATTTGTAGAAACGCCCATCGAAGCCGTACAAGTAGGAGACGAAATCATGGTAAAGCCCGGTACGCTAATTCCTGTGGATGGTGTGATTCTTCGAGGCATCACTACGGTGGATGAAAGTATGATTACGGGCGAACCGATACCCATTGAGAAATTTCCAGAAGATACCGTGATAGGCGGCACCATTAACCAAAATAACAACCTCACTATCAAAGCGCAAAGCGTAGGCAATGATACGATGTTGGCGCAAATTGTAAAAAAAGTAAAAGAAGCACAAGGGAGTCAAGCACCGATTCAGCGAGTGGTAGATAAGATTTCGAGTGTCTTTGTGCCTACGGTTATTGTTATCGCTTTGATAACTTTTGGCGTTTGGTGGGCATTCGCAGACGTGACGAGCGCATTAGTAGCAGCTATCACAGTATTGATTATTGCTTGCCCTTGTGCGCTCGGTTTAGCTACGCCAACGGCAATTATGGTCGGAATTGGTAAAGGCGCAGAACAAGGCATTCTTATCAAAAGCGCAGAAAGTCTGGAGCGGATTTATCAATTGGATACCATTATTTTAGACAAAACAGGAACAATAACCGAAGGCAAACCCAAAGTCACGAATGTGAAATGGAGCGATGCCGTCATTGACCAAGAACGCACCATCAACGACATCACGGCACTCGAAAGTTATTCGGAGCATCCATTGTCAAAAGCCGTTTTGGACTATTTCGACATTGCTACACGAGGCGTTCATTTTATTCAAAATTTTGAAAGCGTAACCGGTCAAGGCATCAGCGGAGAGATAGAAGGCAAAAAATATTTAATAGGCAATCAAAAACTTTTATCCTCTAAAAATATTGATACTAAAAGTAGCGAAGCAACTATTATGGTTGCTCGCAATGGCGAACTCGTCGCAGAGTTTGATATTCAAGACGTTATCAAAGAAGGAGCGGCAGAAGCTGTGGCAAAACTACAAAACGAATTGGGCTTAGATGTTCATATTTTATCAGGCGACCAAGAAAAAAATGTCCGCCAAGTAGCCGAAGCCATAAAAATAAAAGCCTACAAGGCAGCCGTTTCCCCCGAAGAAAAGTTAGATTATATAGCTAAATTACAAGCACAAGGCAAAAAAGTCGCCATGGTTGGCGATGGCATCAATGATGCTCCTGCACTAGCCAAAGCAGATGTGGGCATCGCCATGGGCAAAGGAACAGATATTGCCATCGAAAGTGCTGACTTGACGCTTCTTAAAGGCGATTTAGGGCGTTTGTCCGATGCGATGGACTTATCCAAGAGGACGGTGCGCACCATCCGACAAAACCTTTTTTGGGCATTCTTTTATAATATAATAGGTATCCCAATAGCCGCAGGTATTTTATACCCAGCTTATGGATTTTTGCTAAATCCCATGATTGCAGGCGCAGCTATGGCATTTAGTTCAGTCTATGTAGTTTTGAATAGTTTGAGATTGAAACGATGAAAAGTGAAATCTTACGGATTGTAACAGATTGCAGTAATGACTATATTTTTTATGCCGGTTTTAACGGTTTAATTATTTTTAAAAATCCACTATTTAAATGGTGGGCTTGTACCACATTCGTGTCAAGCGAGTGACCATTACGAATTTCGATTATCAAAAGCACCAACAATTGTTTTATTTTGTGAATGAAGCATCAAAAAACGCTTTTTAGTCTAAAAGTAAAAGTAAAATTAGTTTTCAACTTCAATTAGTAATATTTTTGAGTTGAAATATTCATATCATCAGATTTAATCTAAATCAAACAAATAGTATGAGGAAACTGTACCTAATATTAGCTACCATTCTTATAACTGCTGTAAGTGTAGGCATTCATCACTATACTTCTTCGAGTAAAGTAAAATATACAAAACCACCCAAACGTACTCGTATTGATGAAGCCATCAAATGGAGAAAAGAAGTGACGCAAGACCCCGCATTGGGTTATGTGCCTTATGACAGAATGCTGGCAGTTTACCGTAGAATTGAAGAATTAAAAGCCACAGCACATCTTAGAACAGGGAGTTTATCTACCGCTAGATGGCGTGACCGTGGGCCTTTTGATGTAGGTGGACGTACCCGTGCCATCCTAATCGACAAAAATGACCCTTCTGGAAATACCATATTTTCGGCTGGTGTGACTGGTGGGCTTTGGAAAACAGACAATATCAGCCTTACATCTCCTACTTGGACAGCTATCGGACACAATTATCAAAATATCAATATTTCTGCTATCGCACAAGATGCTTCTAATCCAAATATTATGTATTTCGGAACAGGAGAACCTCATGGCGGCGCAGGACGAGGATTGGGTATTTGGAAATCAACAAACGGCGGTACATCGTGGACGCAACTCGGTTCTACCATCAACGCCAATTTTTATTATGTGGTTCGCTTATTCGTTCACCCGACTACGGGCGATGTATATGCGGGTACGGAAAGTGGACTTTATAAAAGCAAAGACGGCGGAAGTACTTGGATTAAAGTATTAGGGCAAGGCGTTTCACCGGGCATCAGCAATGCGATTACAGATATTGAATTTGCTGCCGATGGCGCTATCTATATCAGTGATGGACACAATGGCGGAAGTTCAAGCATTTATCGTTCGGATGCAGGCGCAAATCAAGGCGATATAGGTTCATGGACACGATTGACGATTGGAGGTAGTGGTTTTCCTAGTGGTCGCACTCGTGTAGAAATAGCAGTTGCACCATCTAATGCTAACGTTATATATGCTTTAACGGCACAAGGCGGGGATGCTTCAGGTATTTACCGGTCAGGAAATAGAGGCGCAAACTGGGTAAAGACTTCGGATGCACCACCAGCATTAGGAATGGGCATATTTACTCGTGGTCAAGCATGGTATGATTTGACGATTGCCGTAAATCCTACTAATGAAAATAACCTAATTATAGGAGGTATTGACCTGCTATCTTCTAGTAGCGGTGGCTCTACTTGGACGCAGATTTCTCAATGGTTTGGCGGTGGCGGCTTCCAATATGTACACGCTGACCAACATGCTATCGTTTGGGATATAGACCGTCCGAGCAGAGTGTTATTCGGAAATGACGGAGGTATTGCATTTTCATCTAACGGAGGGCAAACCATTCGCCACAAGAATACGGGCTATAATGTCACTCAGTTCTACGCACTAGCAATGCACCCCGATACACTTTCCAACTATTTCTTAGCAGGAGCGCAAGATAACGGAACGCAACAGTTCAACTCTTACGACATCGCTGTTACACAAGAAGTGCTAGGCGGAGATGGTTTTACTTGTCATATTGACCAAGACGATGGTTTGGTTCAAATCATTTCATTATATTTTGGAGATTATAGAATTTCAACCGATGGCGGTCAAACTTTTGGTACTCTAAGAGCCAGTGGCGCATTAGGTTCTGGCTTTTACTCTCCATCTGACTGGGACAATCAAGCCGACATATTCTATTCTCAAACATCAAGCAACGGGCGTTTTCATCGTTGGAAACTATCTGAGGGAGCTGGCAACGATGGTCAAGATGTAGATATTACAAGTTTCAATGGCTCAATCCGTTGTGTTTATACTTCGGATAATGTGAATAATAGAATTTACATTGGTTCTACTGCCGGACGTATTTTGAAAATAGAAAGCGCACACGTTGGTACAAGTGTAAATGGTACAGCTATTAATGTACCTGCTGGCGGAACTATTTCTTCGATTGTAGAAGAAAAAGGAAATCCTGACCACTTGATTGCAACGTTATCCAATTATGGTGTAAATAGTATTTGGGAAAGTACAAATGGTGGTTCTAACTGGACATCGGTAGAAGGTGATTTGCCAGATATGCCAGTAAACTGGGGTGCATTTCATCCTTACGATGGCGATAAATTCTTAGTAGGAACAGATGCGGGCGTTTGGGTAACAGAAGACCTAAATGGTGGTGCAACCAACTGGGTAGTCAGTGGAGATATGCCAATTGTAAGAACGGATATGCTTCAAACTCGTACTTCTGATGGTATCATAGCTGCGGGTACTTACGGTCGTGGTATTTTTACCACCGACTTTTTATCTCCTAGCGTGCCTCGCATGGCCTTGAAAAGAGTGACTTACTTGAATGCAAATCCGGGCTTTTCTGATTTTTCTATCAATGCTCAAAAGTGGCTCTGGGACTTTGGTAATGGCTCAACATCTACCGACGAAGAACCTACTTACACCTACAACGCAATAGGTACTTATAATGTATCTCTTACGATTAATGATACCGCTACCGTTAGCGATGTAGTGAAAGTATTACCAGACAGACCAACACCTTATACAAATGAAGCAGCGGTTTATGGTGGTGATTTTGAGGGCAATGACCAAGACTTTGGTGTAGATACTCGCTCGGGTACAGCTTGGGAAAAAGGTAACTCTACTATTCCAACTAAAAATGGAGCAAATAGCGGCAACAACGCTTGGGTAACGGGGCTGACTAATAATTTTTATGCTAATAATACCGAAACTTACCTTTATACACCTAATTATGACTTGACAGATGAAGCTATTTATGAATTAAAATTCTTTGCCAAATACAACATCTCTCAAGGATTTGATGGCTTGCAAGTACAATATTCTATTAATAAAGGGCAGTCATGGCAAGTGTTAGGAGAAGAAAATCCTAATGTAGATGAAGACTTGAATAAATGGTATAATTATACAAGTACGAGTGCGCAGACGGCATTTCCAATAGGTACAGGGTACTTTACAGGTTTTGAACCCAACTGGAAACAATACAAAATTGCATTGAATAATTTGATAGGCGAGCCGAATGTAGCATTTCGTTTTGCATTCAAATCTAATGCCTCTAACCGCCAAGCAGGTGTAGCGATAGATGATGTGATTTTGACAAAATACGATGATATTTTAGAAACGGTATTGCGCTCATTTGAAGGTGCATTTACAACACCTCTAGGCAGCGAAATTAGCTTAGACTGGACAACGCAGCCAGAATATCGTTGTAAGCATTTCAAAATTCAAGTATCTGAAAATGGTAAAGATTATACGGAATATATCGTAGAAATACCAGCACAAGGAAGTACTGCAGATTTGACGAGCTACAATTATTCTCCGTTGAACATGATTAAAGATTTATATTATTTCAAACTCAAAGTAGTTGATTTTGATGATAACTTCTTTATGTCAGACGTGGTAGTAGTGAGTAGAAATGATAAAGATGCGCCACTTGATTTAGGAAAAGTTTATCCAAATCCATTCGGGAATTATCTTGATTTGGCGTTTACGCAATTTGTAGATGAAAATATAATCATCAATCTTTACGATGCTGCGGGGCGTTTGGTGATTTCAGAAGGCATGGTTCCTAATGATGTTTACGTGAGAATACCTACGGCAAAACTTCAATCAGGCGTTTATATTTTAGAAATTCTCTCTAATGGCGGCGATGATAGAATTGTAAGAAAATTGATTAAGCATTAGAGTGTGTAAATGAGTAAATGAATACTTAACTACTCATTTGTGATTTTTCATTTCACCTTTTGATAAAAAGAGATATTGAAGTCGTTTGGCTTTGGTATCTCTTTTTTATTTTATGGCGTTTTATCTTGAAAATATATAGTTGCGCAGTGGTAAATCATCGTCGCTTACCTTATATTTGCCTTCCAAATTTTATAAAAAATGACGACGAAACACATTCAATTAATAGCGGAAGCAATAGGAGTACATCAGCAACGAAATATTGAAAATACAATTGAATTGCTGAATGAGGGAGCGACTGTCCCATTCATTTCGAGATATAGAAAAGAGCGAACGGGAGGGATGGACGAAGTTCAGATTGCTAAAACCAAAGAACTCATACAAAAATATCAGGAGCTTGAAAAACGTAGAGAAAGTATTTTGAACTCGATAGAGGAGCAAGGAAAATTGACTGATTTTTTAAGAAAAAAAATAACGGAAACTTACGACTCCACTGTTTTGGAAGACTTGTATTTGCCCTATAAACGCAAGCGCAAAACTAGAGCTTCGATAGCTAGAGAAAATGGACTTGAGCCATTGGCAGATTTGATTTTTGAGCAGCGTAATATTTCTCCGCAGCGAGAAGCCTCAAAGTTTTTGAATGATAAGGTAGCGGACGAAGAGGAAGCATTGAAAGGCGCAAGAGACATTATAGCCGAACGAATCAATGAAGATACTACGGCACGGAACAGCGTGCGAAATATTTTTGGTCGTCAGGCGGTGATTTATTCCAAAGTAGTGCGAGATAAAGAGGAGGAAGGCGCGAAATATAAAGATTACTTTGACTATCAAGAGGCTTTGAAACGCTGCCCGTCGCATCGGTTGTTGGCCATGAGAAGGGGAGAAGAGGAAGGCATTTTGCGAGTTGCTATCAAGCCAGATGAGGAAGAGGTATTGTATCGTCTGGATAGATTATTTATTAAAAAAGATGGCGCAACGGCGGAACAATTGGAACTCGCCATACAAGATTCTTATAAAAGACTGCTTGCGCCTTCTATCGAAAATGAATTTAGAAACACGGCTAAAGATAAAGCAGACGAAGAAGCAATTTATGTATTTGCAGAAAATTTAAGACAATTGCTATTAGCTGCGCCATTGGGACAAAAGCGAGTGCTTGCCATCGACCCCGGCTACCGAACAGGTTGCAAAGTAGTTTGCATCAACGAACAAGGCGATTTACTGACCAATACGGCTATTTATCCGCATCCGCCTCAGATGGATGCATCGGGCGCAAAAAGCAAACTTTCCCAATTGGCAAAGGATTTCAAGATAGAAGCTATTGCTATTGGAAACGGCACGGCAAGCAGAGAAACGGAAGATTTGGTGCGCAGCATTGATTTTTATTCGCCATTGGATGTTTATGTGGTGAGTGAAAGTGGTGCGTCGGTGTATTCAGCTTCGGAAACGGCTCGTGAGGAATTTCCAAAACACGATGTAACGGTTCGGGGAGCGGTTTCTATTGGGCGCAGATTGATGGACCCATTGGCGGAATTGGTGAAAATTGACCCAAAATCCATTGGCGTTGGTCAATATCAGCACGACGTGAATCAGTCATTGCTCAAAAGCCGACTAGATAACGTTGTAGAATCTTGCGTAAACTCGGTGGGCATCAATGTGAATACGGCAAGTAAACACCTATTGACTTATGTATCGGGGTTAGGCGAAAAGTTGGCGCAAAACATCGTGGATTATCGAGCAGAAAATGGCTTGTTTAAATCTCGGACAGCACTCAAAAAAGTGCCACGCATGGGCGCAAAGTCTTATGAGCAAGCGGCTGGTTTCTTACGGATTCGAGAAGGAAAACATCCTTTGGATAATACAGCGGTGCATCCAGAATCATATCATATCGTGGAGCAAATGGCGAAAGATTTGCGCTGCTCCATCCAAGATTTGATAGCGCAACCAACGCTCAGAAAACAAATTCCGTTAAGAGATTATATTACCGATACGGTTGGTTTGCCTACGCTTCAAGACATCCTCAAAGAGCTTTCAAAGCCTGGACTCGACCCACGAGGCAAGGCGAAAACGTTTCATTTTACACCGGGAATTAAAGGTATCGGAGACGTGCGAGAAGGGATGATTGTGAGTGGAATTATTACAAATATTACCAAATTTGGAGCATTTGTAGATATTGGAATCAAAGTGTCGGGCTTAATTCACGTCTCTCAAATGGCGGATAAATATGTATCTGACCCATTGGAAGTCGTCAAACAACAACAGCAAGTAGAAGCTAAAGTCATAGGCGTAGATGTGGCTCGCAAAAGGATACAGTTGTCTTTGAAGGAGTAGATTGTTTGATTGTTTGATTGTTTGATTGTTTGATTGTTTGGATTGTTTGATTGTTTGGATTGTTTGATTGTTTGATTGTTTGATTGTTTGTTTGATTGTTTGATTGTTGTGATTGTTTGATTGATTGTTTGATTGTTTGATTGTTTGATTGTTGGATTGTTGTGATTGCACGGGAGTATTCAAAAAAGTATGACATATACAGATTTGTCAAAATTAAAGTGCTGATAATCAGTGTTTTATGTTTTGTAAAATCTGTGTTAGACACCGTTCAGGGAACATTCTCTGTTTTTATTAATTTGTGTTAGATACCGTTTATTTAACACTCTCCACACTAACTGTGGTAGCAACAACCCAACAATCCAAACAATCCAACAATCCAACAATCCAACAATCCAAACAATCCAGCAATCCAACAATCCAACAATCCAAACAATCCAACAATCCAAACAATCCAACAATCCAAACAATCCAACAATCCAACAATCCAACAATCCAACAATCAAACAATCACTTAATTAGGAAACAAAGCTACTCTTGGTTTTTTATAATATTTCAATTCCATTTTAGAAAGAATATCAAACGAAGGGCATTGAATATTTAGGAGTTGATTTTCAAATAGCTTAGCGCACACTTTTTGGTGCTGAAGCAAGAAAAGGGTATCATTGACGATACGATATTGGTCTGCTATTTTGTTATTTTTAGAATATAATTGAAAAGTAGAATCTGTAAATACCTCTAGCCGATAATCAATGCTATCTAAGTCCACGTATCCAGCCCACATAGAAGGTTTTGCCTGGCTGCGCTCTTCCAAAAAAGTGCCTTGTCCGCCAAAAAAGACTGACAGCACCCAAAAGAAAAGCAATCCCACAAAAATGAGAGGGTAGAGTTTTTGAGCGTTGGAACGTTTTTTTGCCATTTTGTAAATGATTAATCGACTTCTTTTAGGTGAGGTTCGTTGATGCTGTCCAACTCTTGTTTCAAGAGGTCATCCAAATTTCTGTACCAATCCAGATGCAGAGAATGCTCATGGCATCTCCAGACCAAACACTGCGTATATTCCCATTGTTTGCCACATTGCGGACAGCGTGCAGCGGTATCAAAAGTATTCCAATTACAACCACAGGAGCATTCCCAACGAGCATTTTCGTCGGGTTTCCAGTCACATTTCGGACAAGCTATTTCTATTTCCTTTGCCATTTTATTGTCTGATGCTAAAACTCCAAAGCCATTACAGTTTTTAAAATGTAATGGCTTTGGATAAATATTTAAAAAAACTATCTCAATCGGTCCAAAATCATTTCCCACAATCTTTCATAAGGAATGACTTCCAGTTCGCTCACTATGCCACGATATTTGAAAGGCTGCTCTTCGAGGCGTTCAAAATATTTTTGAACATTACTCAAATTTTTAACCTGAAACTCTGCCTTTGCCAACTGTTGCAAAAGTCGAATAAACTGTATCGCACGGAAAAACTCTTCTTTTTTCAACTGGCGGTTTGCATATCCTTTCAGGCGGTCAATTCGCTCAGTAGCAGCCGAATAGCTTTTCTTTTCGAGCAAAAACAATAATTGAGCAATGACCAACAAAACGGTAAATACCCGTTGGTCTTTGGGATACAAAACCGAATCATTCAAGAAGCGAGACAAACGGAATTTTTTGCGCTTTTGCATTTTCAAAATCGGATTTTTATCTCCTTGCGCTTCGATGATATAATTTAAATAAATATCATAAATCATCCATTTTTCACGCTCATCGCCCGTCAAACGCTTGAATTTAGCATGGTTTTCCGCTCGCTTGAATATCGCCAACGCATTGATATAGTTTTCCGTATGGAATGCCAACAACAGGTAATATTCCATAAAATTGAACCAAGTATCGCTGCCTTCGGGGAAAGACTGCAAGCACTTTTCGGCGTTTACCTTTCCGTTTTTGTAATCTTGTAGATGCAGAAAAGCAGACATTTTTTTCATTTGGAAAGTCGCCAACATATCCTCTTTATAGTAGCGAGGATTGTCTTCGATGTACTTTTCGGCTTTTTTACATACCTCCAACATACTATTATAATCGTTGAGCATTTCGTAGCGATATGCCCACACCAGATACATATTATATATGACAATAGGCGAGTCGTACATCTCCGAAAGCCCGACTAAGGCATCACAATACACATCTATTTTCTCCTCTAGGTTGAAATTTTTTGATGGCGGCTTATGATAATTCATAATCACACGCTGATACAACTCCTCCGAGCGAATCTCTGCATCCAACACATTTTGATATTGCTTACTGTATTGGTCATAAGTTTCGTAATCCTTCTCATTGCCCGTAATGGTACAATATTTTCTTAGAATGCGAGAACAATTGACAATAACATCAGCAAATTTGAATTTGAGTGCCGTTGTTAATATTTGACGAGCCAAACTAGCCGCAGTGTGATTTGCTTCATTTGATAGCAAAATTCTAACCAGCGTCCAATCCTTGTTACACGAAAAATAAGCCCTATCGTAACTAGAGGTAGAAGGCATATTGACATCCAAAAAGAATAAAGTATTTAATAATCGCTTACGGAAGCGAGATTTTAACTGTCTGTATTTATCATCCGTAGGGCTACAAGCGTATAAAAAAGTAGAAGCATCACGGTCGTTTTTGAATTTACCCGCCATCAATGCCTCATAAAATTCGTTGAATTTACTGTTTTTATGCTTTAAAGAATGGTCATCGAATATCTCAATCTTCTTGACTTTCTTTTTTGTTACAATTTTAGAAATTTCTATTAAATTCTTCATATAAGGTGAATAATAAAAGTTGTGATAAAGTGTAGTTAAGAATGGCTGATTGATGTGAAAAAATGATGTCACAAATCGAATTGCAATCTACAAATTTATTTTTGCAATTGCTAGGCTTAGGGATAAATAAGTGGAAAAAAAACTAAAAAAGTGACAAGGTAATATCTTGTTATATTTTTTGGATGGAATCTATACTCAAATACAAGCCTTAAAGAAGGGAGCTGATAAGCCATATAGGCTTGTATTTTTATTAAAAATATAGAAATTATTTATATGCAAGTAATAAATGCTAAGATAGGGAGAATGAAAATAAGAAAAGGAAAGGAGAGGGCGTAAGAAAATCAATTGAAGAAATTGATACTATTCGAGTGACATAATTTTGAGAAAATATTATTTCCATTCAACAAAAAAAGAATCTAAATACAACGAAAAAATGAAGGATTAGTTATGTCATAGATTTTAAAAAAAGAGGTCAAATTCCAAGACCTCCAACCTAATTATTCGTAGGCTTGATTCTTTTGTTGGCTAATCTTCCTTCTCCCAAAGCACTAAAGAGGCTTTTCGTTCGGACTGACGTAGTTCGGAGATACGAGCATCTTCAAAATTTTCAAATGCTGAAATTTTATCGTAAAGCGATTGGAAATTTTGTGCTCGCCACGGCACAGATAGGACTTTACGCCACGGATAACTATGGAAGCGAAGCCAAGTTTCAGAAGAGGTATGCTCATTTTTTGAAATGGATTTCATGGCTGTAATGCGCCTAACGTCATTCCATTTCATCCTAAATTCTTTGCCATTATCATAAGCACAGCAGACTTCTGCACCATCAAAAATAACCTTACAATCGCCCGAATAGGAGACCAGGCGGTTTTTTTGCCAATAGGCAACGATTAAATAACAATAGGAAACCGTACCTACGGCTACACTTAACCACAACTTAATAGTATCATTTGTAATCAGAGCCGTTACAAAATAAATAATAGCGAAGATGTAAATTAAAAGTACAACTCGATTGATGGTTAATTTATGAAAAATCATTGATAGAAATTATAGAATCTATATTCTTAAAATAATAGTATAACTTAAATTACATTAACAGCCCCAAATCCCAAAGCATATAGAACTGTTTTTGATAACAGACAATATTCTGTTTTGCGTGTGTTACATACAAAGCTACTCAAAATCAGTAAGTTGCATTTTGCGCCACACAATTTTTTTTAGAACAAAGTCTAATATTAGCCATTATTCACAAAGCGGCGAAGCCGCTTTGTCTATCTTCATTATCAGTTAGTTATGTAATAGGATTTATTTTTGTGAATAAAGTCTAATATTAAAAGTAATCATTTCTGATAACATAAAAAGCCCAATTCTTGTTTTTTAAAAAAGAAAATAATACTTCTATTTTGTCACATTCATCATCTGTTTTGCGCTTCATTGTGATTATCATAAGATATTTGAAATTAAAAATACCATGAAATAAGAGAAATAAAAAAGAATTTAGGTCTTAGTTGATGAAAAAAAATATGTGATTTTATTTGCTTTTTATATTGTCACTATTCTTATTTGAACATTTAGCAATTGGTTTTAAATTTGAATAACTTATATAAAAAACTGATTTTAAGGTAAATACACGACTAATAATTTTTTAAAAAACTACTAATAATGAAAACTTTTGACCTAAAGCTCTATCTACTTCTAGGCTTTTTTCTTTTTTCTTTTTCGCAATGTACGGTTTTTCAAAGCCTAAACGAATTGACCCGAAACGATGGGGACGAAAATGCAGAAATGTACCTCAATCAGACCATTCATCGCTATTTGCCCGAAGGAAATCCTACTCAAGTTTTTGCGCACCAATATTTTTCTTTCTCCTACGATGCCGCACACCGACAATCTGAATGGGTAGCTTATGAACTCACTCCAGAACGCCTAAAGGCAAAGCCATTCAAAAAAAGAAGCAAATACAACGACGACGGAGCGATTTTTAGAAACCCAAGCACATCGGATGATTACAAAAAATCGGGATATGACCGTGGGCAACTCGTGCCTTACGAAGATATGGCTTTTTCGAACAATGCGGTAGAAGACGCTTATTTGATGTCGAATGTGTCGCCGCAAGACCCTGGCTTCAATCGTGGCGCATGGATGCGTCTGGAGCGTCAGGTCCGAAGCTGGACATTGGAGGCAAAAGAGCTTTTGGTGGTTGCAGGGCCTATTTTGAAGCCCGAAGCTGGAAATAAATTCAATAAAATAGGGAATGATGTGAGTGTGCCGCACGACTATTATAAAATAGTAGTGGATATACAAGCCGATGTGCCGAGGGCTATTGGGTTTATTTTCAAAAACGAAAGCACGTCACTGGATTTAACCCATTTTGTGGTGACTATCGACGAAATTGAACGACGCACAGGCATTAACTTTTTCCCACAACTGGCGGATTCCCTAGAGAATGTTTTGGAGGCTACAACTTCAAGGGCTGCTTGGGGACTTCAAGAGGTAGAAATGGAAGTAGAAGCACTTGCCAATTTCTTGCCTTCTAATAATACTGGGCAGGTTGTAAGCCACACGAATTATACCCTTTCTTATTTTGAAAAATACGAACAAGCGGAATGGGTAGCCTACGAACTCACTGCCGACCGATTGAGAAATAATTCGGTCAAAAGAAAAAATCGTTTTACTTCTGACCCAGCAGTAATGACCAAATCGGCACACAAAGACGATTACAAGCGTTCGGGCTACGATAGAGGGCATCTTGCGCCTTGTGCTGATATGCTGATTAACAAAACGGTAATGCTCGAAAGTTTTTATATGAGTAATATGAGTCCGCAGCACCCTAAATTCAATAGGGGTATTTGGAAAGCACTCGAAGCTCAAGTGAGAGTTTGGGCAATGGAAAGCGAGCATTTATACGTTATAACTGGCCCAGTACTGGTAGAAAACGACGGCCCTTTTCCAGTGATTGGCAATAATGTGGCAGTGCCTACCTATTATTATAAAGTGTTGTTGGATTTAAGAAAACCCGAAGTCAAAGCGATTGCATTTATTCTCAAAAACGAAGGGAGCGACTTGCCACTTTCTGCCTTTGCTGTCAGTATCGACGAAGTGGAAAGTATGACGAATCTCGATTTTTTTCCCGATTTGCCCGATGCAATGGAAACCAAACTTGAAAGCACCTTGGATTTGAGCGCATGGGGCTTAGCTCCGAAAAAGTCTAAAAATATAGCTGCAAATGCGGATGAATAGCACGGGAGAGTATTTTTTTGTTTAAAATCATACAGATTTTGGGCTGTTATAATTCAAAAATAAATGAGGTAAAATTTATTGGCTATCATACAAATTTTGTGATTTTATCCAATGCGTTTTACCTCATTACTTTAGGTGTTTAAGAAACAATCGGTTGGATTTGTTTATTCAAAATGATTTTTGACAAAGGCAATTTTTTCATTATCTGTCATTTTATCTGCTGTCTCAACCTCTATTTTTATGTCTTTGAAATTTAAATCCTTATTCAAGTAATTATGTAGTTCTACTTTGGCGTTCGTTGGGCCAAATAAAAGGACATGACTATATTTTGCTATCTCATCAGCTATTTCTTTGTAGTAGGCTTCCTGCATTTGCTGTCTTTTGTTGTGCATAAGACTTTCGCTCTTGCTCCGTGCTTCTTCTTTTGTATCAAAAGTGAATGCGGAGTTTATAGAACGATTCTCATTAGAATTTATATCAATCAAATGTGCCGTTGAGTGGTCCATCCAGATGCCTAAGTTGTTATTTTGTTCCATTTTTATGAATATTAATCGACTTTATTATAAAAAAAAATGTACGGTGGGAAATGTAACGTACTGGTTTTGAGTGGTTTTGCGTGTGCGGTACACGCAAAACAGAATATTGTCTAATGTTTTTGGATTTTTCCAAGAATAGATTCTATTGCGGTTGTTATCTTATCAATTGCGCCTGTTACGGCACGTTCGATAGTGTCTGCCCGATTAGTGACAGCGACGGGATTCATACCTTCAAGTCTTGCTTCTAGCACACACGATATGTCATTAAATCCGTCTTTCTTGCCATCTTCATCTTTCAGGTGTACTTCAACTCTAGTAATACGAGCATCAAACCTTTGCAATGCTTCGGCAATTTGGGTCTTGAAAAAATCATGACTTCTCTTTTCGCCAGCAATATTTTTGTCCGTATTAATTTGAATTATCATGTTTGTATAGTTTTTGTTTTTTTATGCCTACTGGCATAAGTTTCTAATAAGTTATTTAAGGAATCTAAGTATTCTTGCAGTTCCTTTTTTTCTACTCCTTCTTCTTGATTTAATGGCAAGTTTTTAGGTATTTCATCTAAGTATTTTATCAGTTCTGGATATTCTTCTTGAATTTTTACAATCGTTAAGCAGATTTTTTTATTAATATCGCCTTGGTCTTTCATTTTACGTTATGTTTTTTATTACTTTCAGTAAGATACGTTTTATATTTTGTAATGTGTGTTATATATAGGGTTTATATTCGTTAACAGAAATAAGCGGCTTTAGGTTTTCTAAAGGCATTAGTTTTTCATTTTTTAGTCATTTTTCGCCAAATGTAGCCCCCGAATCGCACAAAAAAACGCCCACAGCTACTTTTTGGCATAGCTATGGGCGTTTCTATATTGTTTTCCGTTGGCTTTTTAGTACAAATTTTAGCCGCGTTATTCTTCGTAAATATCGAATTTGGCTTTGAAAGCATCCATAAATTCTTTATCAGAAAAATGTTTTTGGTCATTCAGGAAAGCTCATCCAGAAAAACATCAAACTGACCATTCATTTAAAATAGTGAGCATTTTCCCCCTTTTCTCACACTTGGCTTCATGCGCATACATTCGCTGGAACGGTAACGGTATCTCCCGGTTTTGCGATAATGGTTTCGTCATCAAAAATTAATTCCATTTCTCCTTCCAGCATATAAAACACCTCGGTCATTATTTTGTGATGATGGCGTTTGAGATGAAATCCTGGCTTCAATCTATCTTCAACAAAACATAACTCGCCGTTGGTGTCACGGGACGAAAGTTTTACGAAACAATGGTCTTGAGAGTAGTTAGTCCTCTCCTTCTCCTTTTACTTCTTTATGTGTAGTCATTTTCATTGACTTTTTAATAAGGCAATATTCTGTTTTGTGAGCATCGCTGAAACATACTCGCTCCTATTATCATTCGTTACGTTTTGCGCTATATAATTTCTCTTCCAGAATAGGTCTCTTTACTTTTTACAATCATATTCATTTTAGAAATTGATGAATGCTATTAAATTTATTTGGTCTCTGTTGTTGTTATTTAGGAATTGATTCATGTATCCTAGCTCGAATTTGGCGGTTTTGTTTAGTCTGTAACCTACGCCAAGATACAGGCGATTTCTATCAAAAATGACTTGTTGGTTATTAAGAAAAATCTCATTATAAATAGAGGCATACCAAGTATCATCAATAATATCTTGATTATTGATAGGAATATTTAGAGAAAGAAAATATCGAAACCTCAATCTAAAATCGCTATTTTCAATCCATCGCTGCTCAAAGCGATAACGGTGCTGCACTTTCACTCTAGAAATTGACTGTCGGGTGATGAATTGTTGAAAAATTCGGTGTTCATCGACATTCATTTTATCACCAAAGTTATTAATATAATTTTGACTGTGAATGTAGCCATACCCTAAAAGCAAGTTATTGTTATTTTCGGTGAGATTATACCCAATTCCCGTTCTTAGAAGCAATTGTTCTAAATCTCCAATCGCATTATAGTTTCTATATTGTACCTCATGATGCCAATTCCATTTAGCGTTAATTTTTTTGTTCCCCAAATAAATTAACCAATTCCCTAAATCACTATTTTGAGAATAGCTATTAATAGAAAAAAATAGCATAAATAGGATACCAACTGTAATTATTCGATTCATATTATTATTAGTTTGTTGAACTATTGAATGCAATAGTAAAGCTATTATTTGTTAATTTTGTTCAATAGTTAGAATTTTTATTTTAAGTAATGACATTGATTGGTGTTACAATACTAAATATTAGTCGAAACGAGCGAGCTTTTGTTGCCGCTGATAATAGTTGCACTTGTCCCGACGTTTGGGATATTCCATGAAACCAAAATCTAAAGATAGCCAAAGCACACGATTAATCTTATCTCGTAAGGTCCATTTTTTTAAGTAATTAGGATAGTGAAATTTTTCTCTATTTTTTTAGTTATATTTTGAGTCTGGGAGCAGGATTGTCGTTTGAAGGCTAACTGCTTTGGATAGCTCAGCTGTACGATTTTTGCACACTGAATCTGTAATAGATTTTAAAATCTAGATATAATGAAATTACGAATTAGCGTTTTGGCTTTTATACTACTTCAATGTTTGCCACTGTATGGTCAAAATTTAGATACTTTACGAGGCATCATTTTTTTTGGATATGGAGAAGATACACTTTCTGCGGCGAACAAAGAGGTATTATGGGGGATTACAGGCGGGTACAATGTCATTCAAATTGAGATTTTTACAAAAGGGGGAAGTGTTGCAGATAAGGGTTTTGATTTAAAATGGAACGAGCGCAGGGCAAATGCAGTCAAGGATTTTTTTATACAATGTGGTTATCATTGGGCGATAGTAAAAATCAAAACAGATGAAAAAGGCTCATTGCCAATTACCTCTCAAGAGGGGCAAAAAAATCAGATTGATATATTGATGATATCGCAAGATTTGAGGGAAAAAATGCCAACGGGTGAAGAAATTCCAATTTTGAAATCGTCGGGCAAAAATGATTAATAACTGATATTACGTAAGGTTTTTTCCGTTCCGAAGCTACGCTCCCGAATAGCACGTTTCCGCATTATTCCTACAAACCGTTCCGAAGCTATGTTCCTTTATAGCGTCTAAAGTCTAACGAAATGAAATCAAAAAAAATCAGACCAAAGCAAGAAAAGGTTCACTATTTAACACTTCAATTGTCGTATCAATCATGGCTGCCGTAACATCGAGGTGCGTAACAAATCGGACGCTATGTGGGCCAAAAGGAGAAGAGTTGATTTGGTGCTTATGGAGTAATGTTACAAAGTCGCTGGCGAGCAGGGGATTTTTGAGATGAAAAATAACAATATTGGTCATTACAGGCGAAACGCTTGCTACATACGGAAGCGTTTCTAGCACTTTTCCGAGTTTCTTAGCACGGCTATTATCTACTTTTAGGCGTTCGATATGGTTCTCTAAGGCATAAATACAAGCGGCTGCCAAATATCCTGCTTGACGCATTCCGCCGCCCATTACCTTTCTGAACCGCCTTGCTCGACGGATAAAATCGGCATCTCCAATGAGCAAAGACCCCACAGGTGCGCCCAATCCTTTGGAAATACAAATAGAAATGCTATCGAATAAGTCGCCGATGTCTTCCGTTTTTTCGTTGGTTTCTACCAAAGCATTAAAAAGCCTTGCGCCATCCAAATGGAGCTTCAAGCCTTTTTCGTAGCACAACGCACGAATCGGACGTATTTCATCTAAGGTGTAATAGCTTCCGCCGCCTTTGTTGCAAGTATTTTCGAGTACCACGAGGCGAGAAGTAGGAAGCCAGTCATAGTCTCCATTGATAGCCGCAGCGATTTGAGGCGCAGTGATTTTGCCATTTGTGCCTTGTATCAACTTGATAGCCGCATTCGAGTTGAAGGCATAGCCGCCCGTTTCGTATTGATAAACATGAGAAGTTATATCGCAAATCACCTCGTCCAAAGGCTGTGTGTGTACTTTGATGGCGATTTGATTGGTCATTGTACCCGACGGGCAAAAAAGGGCAGCTTCTTTGTTGAACATCTTTGCTACCTTTTCTTGCAAGGCATTTATCGTTGGGTCTTGTTGAAAAACATCATCGCCCACCTCTGCTCGCACCATGGCTTCTATCATTGCAGGCGTGGGTTTGGTAACAGTGTCGGAGATAAGATTGATGCGCATGACTTTTTTGGTTGTTTGGTTTGTTGTGGAAAACTTAAAAATAATGAAGGAAGGAATAAAAATGAAAGACAACTCATAGTAAGTTGCCTTTCATTTTTTTTCTTATAAAATCGGTTTATCGCTATCATCAGGCAAATGGCTAATATCTTCATCAATTTGAGGAATAACCACCTTACTTGGGCGAAGCGGATTAGCTGTCATTTCCATGTAGTCTCGCCTATTTTTTACAATATCAATGGCTTGAAATAGGGCTTTTCTGAACGAAGCCGGGTCAGCCAGATTTTGTCCAGCAATATCGTAAGCCGGTCCGTGGTCGGGCGAAGTACGCACTACGGGCAATCCTGCGGTATAGTTCACGCCACTCCCGAAAGATAAGGCTTTGAAAGGCAACAATCCTTGGTCGTGATACATCGCCAACACACCATCAAATTTTTTATACAAACCTGAGCCGAAAAAACCGTCGGCAGAGTAAGGCCCAATGGCAATGATATTGACTTCTTTGGCTTCTTCGATGGCAGGCATGATGCTTCTCAATTCTTCATCGCCTATCAATCCTTCATCGCCAGCGTGCGGATTGAGACCCAAAACTGCAATTTTTGGCTTCGGAATACCAAAATCAATATGCAAGGCTTGGTGCATGATTTGGAGCTTTTTTAACACCAAACGCTGATTAATTTTTTGCGCTACTCGCTTGATTGGAATGTGATTGGTCACTAGCCCAATCCTCAAATCATCATTCACCATTAGCATAAGACTCTCTTTTACATCTACCGCTTTGGTAATATATTCGGTGTGTCCTACGTGCTCAAAGCCCGCCAGTTCCATTGCTTTTTTGTGAATAGGCGCAGTGACTAAGGCATCTATTTTTTCTTCTTTTAAATCTTGCACTGCCCTTTCTAACGATTTCAACGCATATTTTCCGCCATCCACGTTTACTTGCCCCACCTTGATATTGATATTCTCATTCCAGCAATTAATCACATTAATCATCTTCGGATTGAGCTGGTCGGTGTCTTTTATACCATTGAAACTGAAAACCTCTAAATCAACAATGTTTTTATGATAAGAAACTGCCTTTGAAGAACCATAAATGATTGGAATACAATGATTTAATATTCTATTATCTGATAGCGTTTTCTTATGCATTCGGGACTGCCTCCAGGGAACCTGGCTCGCTCATGAGCGAGAAGGAGCTGAAGATCGCGAGGGAGGGTCTCCTGGACGTCTTCGACTCGCTGTTCAGAAGCGTGGAGATCGACCCCTACGAGTCTCGCGAGGCGCTCCGAACCAGCGCACTGAAGCTCGGGCGCGACCGGGCGTTCTTCCTCAGGCTCGGCAAGATCCGCGAGATCGACCAGTACGACCGATTCCTGGCCTGGAAGCGGGCCGCGCCCGAGCGCCGGGCCGTGACCGCGATGAGGACCCACGAGCGACGCCATCCACAGGGGAGACTCGCGGCTCAGGTGCTCGGTCCGGAAGGGTCTCGCGACCACTACTGGGGGCTCGAACGCGCGCTTCGCTCCGACCTCGCGGGACGGGATGGGCTGCGGCGGGTCGGCCGAACGGGGATCCGTCAAACCTACTACCGGGACGATGAATCCGAAGTAGTGCAGGGGCATGACGGGGAAGACGTCGTCCTCACGCTGGAGTCCAAGGTCCAGGTGCTCCTGGAGTCGATCGTCGAGGAGACCAAGCAGAAGTGGGACGCGAAGTCAGCCACGGCCGTGGTGATGGACCCCGTGACGGGAGCGATCCTCGGGGTGGCAAGTGCGCCGCGGTTCTCCGATCCCGCTGACTCCTGGCTCCGCGATGGGAAGATCACCGAGGCCGAGCACGTCGATCGCTGCAAGCTCCAGTTCACTCAGCTCAACTATCAGCCGGGCTCGACCGTCAAGCCGCTCTTCTACGCCGAGGCACGTCTCCGCGGACTGGACCCGGGTCGTCGCGTGAAGGACCAGGAAGGACTCGACCGAGTCTTCCAGATCGGAAAGTTCCGCCGCCGGATCGTCGACGTCACTCGCAGGGGGCCGCTCACCGCCGCGGAGGCGGTCGTGTACTCCAGCAACATCGGGCTGGTGAACATCGGCCTCTGGCTCGGGGAAGGCGGGCTGAAGGCTGCTCTGGATCGATTCGAACTGGGTCGCCCGACGGGGATCCAGCTCCGCGACGAGCAGGCCGGCCTGGTGCCCCATCGGAGACGCAGCCCGGACTGGACCCTGTGGACGACGACGTCCGTTCCGACTGGGTACGAAGTGATGGTGACTCCACTCCAGATTCTCCGGGCGTACTCCGCGATCGCCAACGGTGGGCGCATGGCTCGGCCCCATCTGGTGCGGAGTCTGGGGGGACGCACTCTGACCCATCCTGGACGGGACGACGTGCTCACGCCCGAGATCGCACGGGAGCTGCGAGAGGTCTTGCGGACCGCCGTCGTTCAGGGTGCCATCACCCACCCGGACCTCGAGGAGGTCGGAGCCTTGGGCTGGGGACTGGCCGGCAAGACGGGGACCGCGAAGAAGGAAAGTCTGGACCCGGTCACCGGAAAGTGGGGCTACACCCAGCCGCTCTACCGCAGCTCCTTCATCGGAATGGCTCCGGTGGAAAATCCGCGCTACTTGATGATGATGGTCGTGGACGAGCCGCAGGGCCAGTACTACGGGTCAGTGGTCGCCCGTCCGGCCGCCGCGAAGGTCCTCGCCAGCTTGCTCGGCCACGCCACCGGGGTCTTTCGGGCGCGGCTCGAACGCCTTTGGGGCAACGTCGCTGAAAACAGAGGCAGCGCCGGTGGAGACACCGGCGTCGACGGATCCGGTGGGCCAACCCGGATCGAGGGTGCCAGTCGGCGAGGGGGAGCGACGCAGGAATGGAAGCCGGACGCGCGTACGGGGAGGCTCCGCTGATGGACCTGGGTCACGATCTCCTCCTGGATCGGCTCAGTCCCCGGTTCTCCGGACCTCGGCCCGCGACCGGCTTTCGAGGCCTCTCCAGCGATGATCGGGAAGTGGTGCCACCCGGCGAGCACCGACTCTTCGTCGCCATCCGGGGCGCACGCCATGACTCCCACCGAAGTCTGGGGGGCCTGGCGACCCAGGGATTCAGCGGTGCAGTCGGCGAGGATCCTCCTCCGCAGAGTTTTTCGCTTCCGTACTACCAGGTAACCGACTCGAGGCGGGCGCTTTCCTTGTTGTGGCAGAGTGCGTACGGGCGACCGGCGCAAGCGATCCGCTGTCTCGGAGTGACGGGCACCAACGGTAAGTCGACCGTCGTGAGAATGCTCGCCGAGATCGCTTCGGCGGGGGGGCGTCGATCCGGCTGGATCGGCACCGTTGATCACTGTGTCGACGGTACTCCCGAGCCCAGCACCATGACCACGCCGGAGCCTTCGGTACTCGCGGAGCACCTCGCTCGTTTCCTGCGCGCCGGAGGTCAGGACATGATGCTCGAGGTGTCGTCGCACTCGCTCGATCAAGATCGAGTCGCGGGAATCGACTTCGCCGGTGCCGTGCTGACCAGTCTGAGTCGAGATCACTTCGACTATCACGGGAACGCCGACCGCTATCTCGACGCCAAGCTCCGGCTGTTCGAGGCGCTAGACCGGACCACGCCGGCGATTCTGCCCTCGATCGGACGACGATGGGCGAAGCACCCGCGTCTCGCGGATCGCGAGCTTCTGCTCTTCGGGCTCGAGGCCGGTCCCGGGATCGTCGCGCACCCCGTCCGGATCGAGATGGACGCCCAGGGCATCCGGGGCGAGATCGAAGTTCTCGGCTCCCGCATTCGGGTCCGATCCAGTCAGCTCGGAGCTCACAACCTCTCCAACATGCTCGGGGCTGCTCTGCTCGCTCGAACGCAGGGTCACGACGCCGAAGCCATCGGGGAGGGGCTGTCTCGTGCGCCGGCCGTCCGGGGTCGGCTCGAAGCGGTTCCGGGGGCGCCATGCCCTACTTTCGTCGACTATGCTCACACGCCTGATGCGATCGAGGCCGTACTTCGATCCGCTCGGGAGCTGGTCACCGGCAAGCTGTGGGTGATCTTCGGTTGTGGAGGGGATCGCGATGCGGGCAAGCGTCCGGAGATGGGGCGAATCGCCGAGAAGTACGCCGATGAGGTGATGGTGACGTCGGACAACCCTCGCTCGGAGGACCCCGACCGGATCATCACCGCTGTACTCGCCGGGATGGAGAACCCCTCGCGGGCCCGGGTCGAGCAGGACCGCATCCGCGCGATCGAGGAGGCGCTGGCGTCGGTCGCGGAGGAAGACCTGCTGATCATCGCAGGCAAGGGCCATGAGACCAAGCAGGTGCTGGCGGACCGTGTGATTCCCCTCGATGACCGCCAGGTCGTCGAAACCTGGGTGCGGATGAGGAGACGTCCATGAAGCGGATGACGCTCGGTACGGTCGCCGAACTCCTGGCCGGAGAAGTCGTCGGGGCAGATCCGAAGCGGGAAGTTCGAGGCGCAGGCATCGACTCCCGCCGAATCGGGAAAGGCGAGCTGTTCTTCGCGCTCTCCGGCAGTCGGACTCACGGCATCTCCTTCGTTCCCGACGCACTCGCGCGAGGGGCGGCTGCTGCAGTGGTCGATCGAGCGATGGCTCGCGAGCTGTACGGGGGCAACGCACGTGGCGTCGGAGCTCTCATCGCGGTGGAGGATCCCGCGCGGGCGCTCGCGGTGCTGGCGTCGAAGGTCCGGGCAGCTTCTGGCTCGTGCCCGGCCGCCGCGGTGACCGGCAGCGTGGGCAAGACCACGTCGGTCCGCTACGCCGCGACGCTGCTGGCGCGGATCGGCAAGACGCATCGTCCGCCTTCGTCGTACAACAATCATCTCGGCGTACCTCTGACCATCCTCAATGCACCGCAGGACTGTCGGTACCTGGTGACGGAGATCGGGTCGAACGCTGCAGGCGAAGTGCACCGTCTCGCGTCGTGGGTCCGTCCCGGAGTTGCGGTGGTCACAGCGGTGGCGCCGGTGCACCTGAAGGGCTTCGGCACCCTCGAGGGTGTCGAGCTCGAGAAGCTCTCGATCCTGGACGCGGTCGCCCCCGGCGGCGTGGGTTGGCTCCCGCGCACTCTCGCCGACAAGTACGCTCCCTTGCTGAGGAGTCTGGACATCGAACTCCGCACGTTCGGCCCGGGCGGGGATCTCGACGTGCGTTCGAATCGCATCATGGGCCGCCACCACCAGATCAGCTACCGCGGCGAGCCCGGAGTTCGCCGGATCGAGTGGGAATCGCCATTTCCCCATTCCCCCCGAAACCTGGAGGCCGCTCTCGCGGTGGGCCTCGGTTTCGGAGTCTCCCTCGATGAACTTCTTGCGGGTGTCTCGCAGCTGGAGCCCGTTCGGCTGCGTGGCCAGGTCGAGCGACACGGCGGTGTCGAGTTCGTGCTCGATTGCTACAACGCGAACCCCGTGTCGCTCGAATCTGCCATCGAACGGCTGGAGAACTCGCCAGTTCGTGGTCGGCGAGTCTGCGTCGTGGGAACGATGGAGGAACTCGGGGAGCAGGAGCAACAGTGGCACCGGCAGATCGGCGGACGCTTGGCCTCGGAGAGAGTCGACTCCGTCTACGTCATCGGCCGTGCCGGTGGCTGGTACCGGAGCGGAGTCGAGCAGGCGGGTGGGCACGCGACCGAGATCGGGGACGATGACGACTCAGCGGTCCGCGTCGCGTCCTCCCTCGAACCGGGAGATTGCGTCCTCTTCAAGGCTTCGCGCACGGACGCGCTCGAGCGCTTCGCGGCGAGGGTAGGCGCCCTGCTGGACCGAAGAGGTGCGCCCGTTGAGGGATGAGTTGGGGGCTCCATTTCAATCGGGGGGCAAACCTCCAGCTGCCGGCTCGCATCTTTCTCGGGAGCGCGCTGGTGCTGGTCGCCATCGGTCTGGTCGTGGTCTTCTCGGCGAGCAGTCCCAAGGCGGATCGTGAGTATGGCGACGCGCTTTTCCACGTCATGAATCAGTTTCGCGGCGTGTTGCTCGGGGGCGTTGCTCTCGTGGTCGCAGCGTATGTGCGACCCGAACGCTGGCTGGCCTTCGCGCCCTATCTGCTCATCGTGACCGTGGGGCTACTGATCTTCGCGCTCGCCGGAGAAGAGACGAACGGCGCGAAGCGATGGATCAGTCCGTTCGGGATGAGCTTCCAGCCGTCCGAGCTCGCCAAGGTGGCGATCCCGCTCGGGATCGCCTGGTCCGTCAGTCGCTTTCCGAGCCTGCACCTGACCCGCGGGGGGATGTCTTCGCCACGGTAACTTCGTCAACATCGGACTCGATTCGAACTCGACGACTGCCTCCGGTTCGGCCTGAGAATGGCGCAGCTTGGGGTCCTCGGTCTGATCTTCGGCTTGATCGCGATCGAGCCGGACTACGGTACCGCGGCCTTCGTGCTCGCCATCGGTGGCATCCT
>CALOED010000234.1:0-5197 GCA_942492005.1 uncultured Saprospiraceae bacterium | reverse complement strand
TTTTGCCCGGATGGCGGTTGACCACCAAATTTACGGGACTGCTCTCCCTGACTCGATAGCCCGGCGGTGGTTCCTGGTGAATAACAAGATTAATGGGTTTATGTTTATCAAAACGCGACCGTATCTCACCGACCGTCAGGTTGACTCTTTCAATCATTAACAAGGATTTATCCAAAGAAAGCCCAACGATCTCCGGCATCATGTATGCAACTGGCCGGGAATTTTCTTGAACTTATAAATAGATCTGCCGAGCTTCTGCACCTGATCATAGAATCCTGCTGAGGGGTACTTGCGCTATCGTATGATCTTTTTCAACCGTATTGGAATAGGTTTGTGTTAGATGCCCCATGGAAATGTCGTTTTCTTCCATAATCATTCGTGCCTAGCGCTGGGATAGAAGGGGTAAGATTGGGCATTAAAATCTCTTTAGGACCCGCTGATATAATAATTCTGATATCCACGATCTTTGCCCAAATTCCGATCCCGGTTCAGGTTCATGGTGAGATCCCCTGGTTTTTAGGAGTCGCTGGTTGTACTCCGAGCCATTTACCTTGGTGTTTAATTGAAGATCGGTCAACAGCTCGAGTGCGGTAACTACATTTTTTCCGACAAGATCCGGTACGATTACCGTATCTTCGCTCTTGATGATAAACGTCAGGGTCAGATAGGCACTGGCACCGGCAACCATCAAAAAGACAATAAACAGCACCGCAATTTTTATAAACTTTGCAATCATCGGCTTCTTTGTAGTCGAACTGAAAAAAAACCGTCCATCTGAGTTAAATTTGGGAAAGGTTTGGGAAAAAGCCTTTGGCAATAGCCATCTTACTAATTCCAGCGGGAAGTCCGCCGTATTGATCATGGACCGGCACCGTCACGGCGCTCGCTCAGAAATTGATCGATTACCGCTTCTACTACTTCCGGGCTCCGGACTGCATACAGCATACACCACATTACGCCGGTTTAACTGCATGGGCTAAATTCTCCAACAGCCGTACCTGCCGGGTTTTATTTTTTGCTAATTCTTTTTCGGATCGATACCATTTTATGTCCGGGTTGCGACGCATGACACCTAGCCCCGAGCAGGGTGCATCCAGCAGAATACGGTCAAAACCGTCAGGTGGCGAATTGCAACGACCCCTGTTCAAGATCCAGGCGAAGGTCGATGTAACGGAAATGCCCAAACGCTGCATCTCAGCCTCTAGCTGCGAAAGCTTGCCGCTGTTTATGTCCAAGGCGACGACAACACCTTTATTTTTCATGAGCTGGGCAATGTGTCCAGTGAAGCGTAAAGTTGATTATTTTCATATTAAAAGTTGATTTTTTTATTGATTCTCAATTTCTTACATCGGCTTTACAAATAGATTTTGTGAGACTTTATTAGAAATAATTTGTTCTACTTGATTATTCACTTTAATGCGAATAGAGCCGTCATACTCAATCGTTTCGATGATTTCTACTTGCGTTCCGAGCGTCAGTTGTAATCGGTCTAAATATTGCAAAAACGATGTAGAATGCTCTTGTACGCCTACTATAATGCCTTTGATTTCATTAAATTCAGAAAGTAAAACTTGTTTTCGGAACGTAAAATTTCCATTTTCGTCAGGAATAGGGTCGCCGTGTGGGTCGAATTTTGGGAAACCCAAAAATTCATCTAATCGTTGCACCAATTGTTTGGATTTGATGTGTTCCAGTTCTTCGGCAAGCGGATGAACTTCATCCCACGAAAAATTGAGTTTTTGTACCAAAAATACTTCCCAGAGACGGTGCTTGCGGATTAAATTGGTCGCAATATCTACGCCTTCCTTTTTGAGTGTTACGCCTTTCCATTTTTCGTAAATCACCAATTCCTTATCGGACAAGCGTTTTATCATATCCGAAACCGAAGCCGCAGAGGTATTCATCTCAGAGGAAATAGCATTGGTGTTCACGGGCGCACCTTTGCTTTTCTGATATTTTAAAAATTGCTTTTAAATAGTTTTCTTCTGTTTTTGACACCATAATTTTGATGTTTTAAATAATTCTAATTATTAAAATATTGGCACAAAATTAATACTTTTAGATTAATCTAAAAATATTTTTTGATAAAATTAATTTTGTTTTTTTTTAAAATATTTACAATAAAATATTTCCTTTGGACTTTAATTTGGATACACTTAAACTCCTTATTCGCTAAGAAATAGAAAACTCAATAATAGGCATACCCTTTGCGCCTATGTATTTAAAAGACACAATTATGTTATATTTTAAATATGCTTTTACGCTTTGTTTCATACTCATGAGTAGCGTTTTTGTTTTTGGTAAAAACGACAAATATCGCTTGATTTGGAACGACGACCCTTCTACGACAATGACCATCGGGTGGAATCAAAAATCGGGTAAAAATGCGACAGTATATTATGATACTCGTGACCATCAGCGCAATACGAGTGCTTACGCTTATTCTCACAAGATAGATAGAGTAGAGATATTTAGAGGAATGAAGACCTTTTTTTCTCGACTGAAAAACCTAAAACCCAACACGGCTTATTATTTTGTTATCAAAGACAGTCAAGGCGTGAGTGAGCGTTTTTGGTTCAAGACTGCGCCCGACAATCCTTACGAGAAACTCTCTATTATAGCAGGTGGAGATTCTAGAAATCACCGAAAAGGCAGGCAGAACGCCAACCGTTTGGTGGCTAAATTGCGCCCTCATTGCGTCATGTTTGGCGGAGATATGACCTCTAATGATAATGATTTGCAGTGGCAAGATTGGCTCGATGATTGGCAACTGACCATCACGAAAGACAAAAGAATTATTCCTATCATACCAGCTCGTGGCAACCATGAATACTCAAATGGTACGATTATGAAGCTCTTCGACGCACCTAATCAGCACGTTTATTATGGCTTGACATTGGGCGGCAACTTGTTGAGAACTTATACGCTCAATTCTCTGATTGCCCCAGGTGGACATCAAAAAGCGTGGCTTCAAGAAGATTTGCATCAAAACCAAAATGTGATTTGGAAAATGGCACAATACCATCATCCGATTCGCCCGCATACTTCACGCAAGAAAGAAAAACAAAAACAATATGAGAATTGGGCAAGGCTTTTTTATGATTATCAGGTGCAACTTGTGGTTGAGTGCGATGCGCACGTAGTGAAAACGACTTACCCTGTGCGCCCAACTTATGAGGGCAATCATCAAGAAGGATTTGTGCGAGACGACGAGCGAGGGACCATTTATGTGGGCGAAGGCTGCTGGGGCGCACCGCTTCGGCCTGCTAATGATAGCAAAAGTTGGACGAGGGCGAGTGGTAGTTTTAATCAAATCAAATGGATTTGGGTGAGTGATTCTAAAATTGAAATCAGGACGGTGAAGACGGATAATGCGCAATTGGTGGGCGCAAATTCGGAGCGCAATATTTTTAAATTGCCCAAAAATATTAATATATGGAAACCCAAAACGGGCTCGGTAGTCGTGATAAATAGGCGAGATAAAGTCTTGGTAGATAAATCAAAGCCAATTACGAAGCCCAAAATAGTGCCGCTTAAAGAACATACTGAAACGATTAAAAAGAAACAACCGAAAAAAGTCATTGCTAAAAAAGCACCAAAAACATCGAGTAAAGTTCCTTTTATTTTAAGCGATTTTGATGTAAAAGCAGGGAATGCAGGTGTGGAAATCAATTGGAATACGGTGAGTTGTCCTGCGGGTATAAAATGCGAAATTCAACGGTCAGATAATGGAACGTTAAGGAATTTTAATACCATTTCAGAAATTGAACTAAAAGCCTCTACTCGACTGACATCTTATAAAAAATCGGATAGCAACCTTCATCAAGTCCAATCTCCTTTTGCGTATTATCGCCTGAAGAACACGTTGCCAAATGGCGTGATTGAGTATTCGCATCCGAAGGTTTCGGCGGCTCAATCGTGGAATAGTTTCAAAAAACTTGAAAACAAAGATGGCTGGGCGGTCATGGTAGAGTTTACTTTGGATAGGATTAGCGATGTGGAAGTAGATGTGTATAATGAAAGTGGGGTGTTGCAAAATGCCCATGTTTTCACTCAACAGATGGTGGGGTCGCATTTTCGTAAAGTAGATACCTTGTTTTTAAAGAAAGGAAAATACTTGATTCGGTTGCGGATAGGAAATAAAATAGATTATCAGTGGTTTGAAAAAAAGTAGAAGCATCAATTTTTATAAAAATAACGTTCAGTGATTGTAATATTCAACTATTCTAATGACCTTCGCAGACTTAAATTCTTTTGAATATTATAACTAAAAATCAAAAAAAAGTAAATAATGAAGCAAATTATAGTTATTGCGTTATGTTTAGGAGCATTTTCGTTGGCAAGCGAAGCTCAATCTTGGGGCGTTGGTTTTAAAGTAGGTTTGAATACATCGGGCGTGTTTGGTGATGCTGAAATGGATGCAGATGGAAATGCTTTGGAGACTTTTGGTACAATTGGCGGTTTTCAAGTAGGTGGGTTGGTGCAGTTGAAAATAAATAAATATTTAGGCATACAAACGGAAGTTTTGTTTTCTCAAAAAGGAGCAGATTACAAATACGAGGGTATTTCTTACCAAGATTACACGTCGCCTATTGGAGCAAAACTGAAAAGCACAGGAACTCGATTGACTTTGATAAACGCAACAAATAGCTATATCAATATTCCTTTGATGGCTTATGTAAACGTCACCAGAAATTTAAATTTATCGCTGGGTGGATATGTTGATATTTTAGTCGCTTCTTCGGCTACTGGCGAAACGGTGTATTCTGGCGAACTGAACAACGGGACGGGTTCGGTAGAGGAGCATTTAATTAATTATACCTATAATTATTTGAAAGACGAGGCTGGCGAACGAGTAGGAACTAACGATATAAGCGTAGTAGTGGGGTCTGATAATATTTTGTTGCCAGCTACGGAAGGGGCGTATTATCATTGGACAACGAAAAATGACAATTATTACAACCCGTTAGATTTTGGTTTGATGGCCAATCTTGGCTGGCGTTTTTCTAATGGTTTGCGTTTCGATTTGAGAGCAAATTATGGCTTGACTGATGTTACCAATAATTTTTATGACTATTCTTTGAAAGCTCCAAATGAGAACGGATACCGTGTGGCTCGTTCGGATTTTGATAGAAGTATTTCTTATCAACTGACACTTGGATTTGGATTTTAGAATTTTCTAAATTGTTCATTTTCT
>CALOED010000233.1:0-16742 GCA_942492005.1 uncultured Saprospiraceae bacterium | reverse complement strand
CTACTTCGTAGTTATTAAAAACAATCATTTTTTATTTACAGGTTACACCTGTGGTTACTTCATATTCAACCCTTTTAGGGGTTGTTATATCTGAATTTTGCCATCACTCCAATCCCCGTTACAATCAGATAAAATTAAGTATCAATTGCCTCGTCTTGTTTGTAAACAGATTCAGACATTGGAAAGAAAAAATGAGTTAAAGTTTTAGGTTTAAATTGATAAAAACTTATTTGAGGAGCTAGAATCTGCGATTATCCACGAATCTCAAAGAGGTCTGCGTCATCAGCGTTCCTATTGTGTTTATTTTGCGCAAGCAAATTTTTTATACAAAAGCCCTTTGTTTATTTCCTACTCCTCACCTAAAACTCTCTCAATTTTATACTTCTAAATTGAATTTCTTTATCGCTGCCTTGCAAAATAATCCGCCCCGTAGGTCGTGTCGCATAATCCTCCAAAAAGTAAAATTCTCCATGCTTTGACAATGCCTTGAAGGCTTGCGAATTGCGGTCATACTCTATCATTTGTTCATCATTCAGCCAATGTTGAATAACGCCATTTCGAGCTACTATCCTCAATTTATTCCAATTTCCAATGCCTTTAAACTGCTTGCCTCTGCCTTCAATGGAAAGATTTTCGGGCGCAATCAAACCATTTAAAGCCGCCAAAGTATTCGTTTGATTCGGGTTGCTATAAGCCGCCTCTACCTTATCATCTACGATTTGATACTCCAAACCATAAGTAAGATTCCGAGTACTCGCTCCATAATAAAAAATGCCTCCATTCGCTCCTTTGCTAATTTTAAACTCCATTTCCAACTCAAAATCAGCGTATTCCTCTTTAGAAATCAGTATGGCAGCCGTATCTTTTTCTATAGAAATAGCATCATTTTTAATCAGCCATTTGTCTTGGTAGTTGTTCCAATTTTCCAGCGTTTTTCCATCCCAAAGCAATCGCCAGCCTTTGCGCTTTTCTTGCGTACTCAGTTGATTTATCAAATAACTCATTTCAGGCACATCGGGGTCGGTAGGCGTTTGGTATTTTTTCACGTCTTCCGTGCAAATTCTAATATTTCTCCATTTGATGATTTTCGCAGCATCGGGGCTATTTCCGATGCTATGCACCTGCAAACCTATAAAACCCGAAGCCGTGAGGTCGTCCACCAAATTGGCGCATTGCACGCCATTCACCCACGTTTGAATATGATTGCCAATGGCTTCTACCCTGAATGTATTCCATCGCCCGTTCTGAAAAGCCTTTCTCCCCTTTTTCGTTTCGAGACAGCGGATAGAGCCATGCTCGCCTTGATTCGTCATAAACCCCGCCCGAATACGCCCTTGCGCTAGGGTCAAGCTCTATTTGATAGCCATGTACTGTGCCTTTTCTATAATCTGCCTTGCTATTGCTGCGTACTTGCACGCCACTATTTACCGTTGGGTCGAGCCACACTTCATATTCTAAAATAAAATCACTGTAATGTTTTTTTGTAGTCAGAAAGCTATTGGGAGTGCTAGAAACCGTCTTGCCTATAATGGTTTTATCTTGCAATTCGTAGGTGGCTTTTCCGCCTAATTGTTGCCAATTTTCTAAATTATCTCCAATTAAATATTGCCAATTCTGAGCATCTACAACGCTAGAAAACAAGCTCAAAATCGTAAAAAGGCTTATGATAATTTTCATTTTTTTCATTTCAATTATTCGACTTTATTAACAAAATTAAATCCTATTACATAACTAACTGATAATGAAGATAGACAAAGCGGCTTCGCCGCTTTGTGAATAATGGCTATTATAAAAGTTAATTGCTTTATCTCAATACATTTTGCGACTGCAAACTGCCTACTCTCCACTACTCAATTTAGTTCTTTCCAAATATTTTCCAATACCTCCTCCCCTTTCACTAAAGATTCTGGTTTGCCCACATCGAGCCAAATACCGTTGGTGTGGTCAAATCCTACTATCGTATCTTGCTTTGCAATTTCCAAATAAGTATCAATAATTGAAAATTTACCGGCATGATTCATCGCTTTTAGCAATCGAGGCTCGATGATATGAATGCCGCTAAATGCTAAAGGATGCGTATTTTTTGCTTCGTTTTTCGACATTCGGACTTCTCCCGTTTTTATATTTTTCCAACCACTCAATACATTTTTATCATCAAAAAGCAAGTAGCGAGACGTAGAGCGGTCTCGGATTGCAAGAGTAGCTATTGCGTTATTATTTTGGTGAAATGCCAAAATTTCGTGGTAATTCAAGTTCGTTAAAACATCTACATTATGGACCAGAAACGGTTCATTATCAAAAAACCAGCTCGCTTTTTTCAATCCGCCTCCCGTTTCCAATACCATTTCCGACTCGTCGGATACCGTAATTTCTATTCCAAAATTTTTCTTTTCAGCCAAAAAATCCACAATCATTTTAGAATAATGATGCACATTGATAATAATATCTCGATAGCCAAAATAACGCAATCGTCGGATTATAATTTCGAGCAGCGGCATTTCCCTAAGTTCCACCATTGCCTTAGGTCGGTCATTAGTCAATGGTCTCAATCGAGTGCCAAGACCTGCTGCGAATATCATTGCTTTCATAATTTGTAATTTTCAGTGGCAAGCTGTGCTGTCGCTGCCAACCTAATTCACCCAATTTTTCAATTCCTGTTCTACATGATTCAGATGAACGACAATATCAAATTTTTGACTAAGATGCGCAGCCAGTTTATCGGCACTATATACCGAGCGGTGCTGTCCGCCAGTGCAACCAAAACTCACCATTAGATGAGAAAATTCTCTATCCACGTAGTTTTTGACTGCCCTATCCACTAGCGCATAAACGTTTTGGAGGAAGTCAGGAATTTGGCTATTGGTTTCCAAAAAAGTCTGAACAGGCTCGTCCCTTCCCGTCAATTTTCGATATGGTGCGTATCGTCCCGGGTTGTTGATGTTTCTACAATCGAATACAAATCCGCCACCATGCCCCGACTCATCCGCAGGGATTCCACGCTTGTAAGAAAAGCTATTGATGGTCACTATGAGCTTCGATTCGCTGTTGGGATTGCTGTATTTATCGTTGATGGTTTTGAGTTTTTCCATTTGAGTTAATTGTTTAAGTACCGATTTAAGTTCGGGCATTCTTTTCGGAAAATGATTGTTTTCTAGTAGCCATTCTAAATTTTTGAGTGCAAAAGGAATACTGGTGAGGAAATGTGATTTGCGCTGATAAAAACCACGATAACCATAAGTACTCAATACTTGCATGGTTCTCAAAATTACAAAACTATAAAAATGCTTGCGAAATTTTTGAGAATCTATCTGTATCAGTTCGCTGACTGCTTCGATGTAAATATCCGTTAATTGCTCTCGCACCTCTTGCGGAATATCGGCTTTAGCTTGATAAATCAACGAAGCCAAATCATATTGCAAAGGCCCTTTTCTGCCGCTCTGAAAGTCTATATAATAGGGTTTTCCATCTTTTATCATAATATTTCGAGACTGAAAATCCCTAAACATAAAATAATTATAGCCTTCTTCTTTGGTCAAATAATTCACAAATCGTTTAAAATCTCGCTCCAGTCGCTCTATATCATAAGACAAACCCACCATTTTTAAGAAATGAAACTGAAAAGCGTTGAGGTCAAACATCATGGCTCGCTTATCAAACTGCTGACTTTCGCTGCACCATTCATAATTCAAATCTTCATCTCCCTTTATTTGCAAATGCGCTAAGTCTTGTACCGCTTTTTTATATAATTCAAATACAGCAGGTGGAAAATGCTGCGCTTCTCGCTCTCGCTGCAACACATCCAAAAGCGTATCATTCCCCAAATCTTCTTGAAGATAAATGTCTTGTTGGAGGTTTTCGGCAAAGATTTCGGGATGCTTACGCCTTTATTTCGGAGGTGTTTGGCAAAGGCTAAAAAGGATACATTTTCTTTTTTATTAGAATTATAAGACCCTATCACGCTCCGATTTTCATTCGTCAATCGGGCGTATCGTCGGTCAGATGCCGAGGCCGCAGGTAAGATTTCAATATGAAGTACTTTTTCATTGAAAGTAGCTTCAAATAGCTGATGTAGTTGTTGTTGGATATTGGCGTTCATATTTGGATATGTATCAATGATTTTGTCATGGTAGGGTTTTGTTCTATTCACAAACTTAAAAAAATAAGGATAAAACCAATGATATAAGCCATTGATTTTATCCTTATTCTAAAAAGCAACTTTGAATTTATTTGAGTGATTTTAACTATTCAAATAAATGGACGGTAATTATTTACTCACTACAAGACGCTTCGTGACTACTTGACCATTGGTCATTAATCTCACCAAATAAATACCATTTGGCTGATGCGACAAATCAATCGTATATTTTCTGTTAGAAACATTTGCATCATTGAAAGACTGAATCAATTTACCAGATATATCAAAAATAGCTACATTGATGTCTTTTGCATCGTCCATTTCTACATTCAACGTAGCAAAACCAGTAGTTGGATTTGGATTGATTTCAAATGTGCCTTCAAATGGCTTAACGGCTGAAGTATTGACGGCAGGAGCCGTAACACCTGTAACATTTGGATGAATAAATAATGAAATAGGGAAATTCACAGATACGAACGAAGTCCAAGAAGCACCACCGTCAGTAGTGAAAAATCCTGTGTTTGGTGTAAAAATATTGAAAGAGTAAGCAATAGCTGCAGTATTCAAACCTTCTTCGATGGCTACGAAATAAGTAGTAGCCGAATCTACTGCCACGCTTGTAGAAAAATCAAATACGTGTTCTACTGCCACCGATGAAGTATCTACGGTATAAGGCGCAGATGAAGCAATCGGAGTACCTATTGGCACGCCTCCCGAAGTGTTATAAATATGGCAAGTCAAGGTCTGACCTATGGCTGCGGGGTCAGCTTGTACGAAAGAAACCGAAACCGAAGAGATAGAATCATCTACCATGAAATCATATAAATGTCCCATTTGACCCGGGCCTGTGGAGCTTACGCCAATAGAGCCAGCTACTACGCCGTCATCTTTAGCATGAGTAGAATCCGTAATCGTAATAATATTATTCAACGCATCAGAATTATTAGACAAATCAGTATCCGTCTCCGTAGTCGTTACGGCGTAATTTATAGAATAGCTGCCTAATGCCGAAGGCACAAAAGTCCCCGTAGCCGTAAACGTACTGGTGTTACCCGTCGTTAATGAAGCCTGTGTGACGGTTTCTGAAAATACATTTGTTCCCGAACCATCCGATACATCAAAAGTAACCGCTACGTTTGATACATTTAAGCCGCCAATATTTGAAATATCTGCGGATAAATGAAGTGCTTGTGTGTGGTCAGCCGTTAGTTGAGTATATACAGCCGGAACGGCAACACTCGAAATTCCTACATCATAAGTAGGCGGATTGAATACTGGAACATCATCATAATAAGCTAATGACCCCGCACCAGTAGTATTGTCATGCGCATAAAAGTTAATGGCATTAATCGTATTCAAACCAACACCGCCCGCAGCATTGGTATTCAATACCCAAGTATGCGTCAATGTACCATCATAGTAGAAATTTCCCGTATTGTTTGTAAAATCAAGGACGAATTTATTTTCTACCCAAGTATCTGTTTTGGCCGTAAAAGGATATTGGACACCATCCGTTTGAACAAATCCTGTGTCAATTCCAAAATAAACTTCTGCCGCCCAATCGCCAGCGGTATTAGAATAGTTATGCTGAAGATTATAATATGCTCCGCTACCCGTAGAAACGATATATTGCATAAAGCTAAGTGTATCTACGCCCGAAGAAAGTGTGCCTAGCAATGCTACAATATCTGTTTCTTTTCCTACATCGTCCCAAACCTTCAAGGAGTTTGTGCCGCTAAAAGCATAATCGGTAGAAATATTAGCATTTGAAGTGCCTCCAAACCACCCCGTCCATTGTATAGAGTTGAATTGTCCATCAAAAAGTCCAGGTGTGAAAGCATCAAAATCTTCTGTTACTGTTGATTGACTGTAAGTGTTGGCACTTATTAGCAGTATCGAAAACGTTAGTAAAAGTGATATTTTTTTCATACTCAATAGTTTTAATAGTAAAATTTTAGTTTAAATATTCAATGTTTAAATTTAAAAAAGAACTGGTAGCGTTTTTTTCTGTTTTTGTGTGCGAGGCTAGTTTATAAATGTGTTATTTATTTTGGTAGGATTTTCTTTAACGTTACTAAGTTAGTAAATTGATAGGATTTATCTAACCATTAATCATTAATTTATCAAAATGATAGAAAAGTCGCTACTATTGTTTATGAATTATTTATTTTTATAGAATAGCCTTAAAACCAGCTTTTACATAACCTCTGTTCAAAACCAGTAGGTTGCATTTTGCACCATGCCATTTTTTTTAGCATAAAATCTAATATGAAAACCCAATTTCAAGAATTATACAAGAGCTTCACGGCTCAATTTTTTCCTCATTTATGTTTGGCTTGCCGAAAAGAGCCGCCTATTCCCGATACGTCTATTTGTGTGAAGTGTAGTTATGAATTAACGCCAACGGATTTTCACCAGCATGAAGACAACGAGTTTATGGAGCGGTTTTGGGGAAGAGTGCCTTTGAAATACGGTGCGGCATTGTATTATTTTTATAAAAATACTGCCGTGCGCCAACTCACCCATCAATTAAAATATAGCAACTCACCAAAAATAGGCGTAGAGTTAGGCGAAAGGTTGGGCTATTTTTTAAAAAATACGCATTTTTCTGAAATAGATATTATCGTTCCCGTCCCGCTTCATCCCAAAAAATTGTACGAAAGAGGTTACAATCAGAGTAGTAAAATAGCTGATGGTATGAGTAACGTGATGAACAAACGATGGTCGGATGATGCGCTCATTAGAACGGAAAACACCGTTTCGCAAACAAAAAAAACGAGACTCGAACGATTTGAAAATGTAAAAAACGCATTTCATATACAACGCCCCGAAATGCTAAAAGGTAAACACATTTTGCTCGTTGATGATGTACTGACAACCGGAGCTACACTCGAAGCCTGCGCCTTAAAACTCTTGGAATTACCTAATGTCACGATTAGTATGGCAACTCTTGGGATTACAAAGTCGTAGGAGCTTTTGCAGTAGGCTGGGTGCTTAATATAGTTTGACACAAATTTGTGAATAATAAAATGAAACAATCATAAAATACAACTGATGATACACGTATTAGACTTACATTTTTTGGGCTTTAGCGATGCCATCGCCGCTTTTCTGATTGATACTGGCGATGGTTTGGCACTCATCGAAACGGGGCCGCATTCGGCTATTCAAGCGTTAGAAAAGGGAATAAAAAATGCTGGCTATGATATAAAAGATGTCAAACACGTTTTTTTGTCGCATATCCACCTTGACCACGCTGGCGCAAGTTGGGTCTTTGCCAATCAAGGCGCAACCATTTATTTGCATCCTTTCGGGCAACGTCACCTCGCCGACCCATCGAAACTAATGGACTCTGCTCGACGCATTTATCAAGACCAAATGGATAGGCTTTGGGGCGAAATGCACCCTATCCCTATCGAACAATTACACACCGTAGAAGACGAAGCCGAAATCACTATTGGCAATACTACTTTTAAGGCGTGGCATACGCCAGGTCATGCGGTGCATCATATTGCGTGGCAAGTGGAAGATGTTGTTTTTTCGGGCGATGTAGCAGGTTGCCGTATCAATCAAGAAATGGTAGTGCCGCCTTGTCCGCCGCCAGATATTAATATCGAAGATTGGAAAAAATCTATTGCGCTGCTGCGTAACCTCTCGCCTGCTGCTATTTATCTGACCCATTTTGGAAAAGTTACGGACATTGAGGAACACCTCAACGAACTCGAAAATCGCCTAGACGATTGGGCAAACTGGATAAAACCGCATTGGGAAGCTGGAAGAAAGCCTGCCGAAGTCACGCCAGAATTTCAAGCCTACGTCAAGCAAAGCCTATTGGATTACGGTATTTCCGAAGATGGGATTGATAGGTATGAGGCGGCTAATCCTTCATGGATGAGCGTGGCAGGATTGATGCGTTATTGGCATAAAAAACAGTAAATGGCGTGTTGATAAATGCTTATTGCCAATGAGTAGTTTTTGGGTTCATCTGGATAATATGTTTACTAAACTTTATAGCTCCGCTAAGAAGTTTAGTAAACATGAATTCACTCAAAAAAAACACCTTTTTACTTTTCTTGCTTAATTTCAGCATAAATGCCCGGGCCGAATCGAAATGGCGCACGTTGCCAACCGGCTTGACTGATTTCACGAAAGTAGCCCCTACTTTTCATAAAACTTCCACTGAAATTTATTTTTCCTTCTCCCAAATCTTTGACCAATTCGAGGCTTACCACAAAGTCATCTTGCACCAAAACACTCAAATGCCTCAAATCTATTTCTATGGTATTTTTAATATCCGTCTTGGAATAGCTCACATAAATGGGTTTGGGCAGTAAGTTTTTCGTTGGCTTTTTCGTTTTTTTATCAAATTCATAGACATTCAAACGGTAGAAAATAGAATCGTAGCTACAAGATGTAATATTGATAAATACCTTCTGAATGTAGGCTGGACGTTCTTTTATTTTTATCAGTAGCCCCATTTCATGCCCCATATAGTTGTTATTAAACGAAACGCTAATATTTTCATTACGCTTTTTATTCCCTACTATTCGTGTTTTATAATCTTTAGGAATCACCACTACTTCGCTCAAATCATAGCTAGTAGGCGTAAGAATAATAGGTGTTTTGCTCTGGATTTGCGCCCGAAATGCCGAAATTGAATACATTTTGGAAGTATAACCAATCATCGAAATCATGAGGGTGTCCGATTCCTTTACTTTATTATTGATGTTGAATTTGAAATACCCTTTTTCATTGGATACCGTGCCGATACTTTTATTCAGGATACCAATATTTGCAAAAGCTATATTCGCATTAGTAGAAGCATCTTTGATATGCCCTTCGAAGGTTTGTCCAAACAAGAAGATGGGAAATAATAGAAATAGAAGCGTTTTTGACATCATGCGAAGTATTTTTTTGATTTTTCTGCCCTGCCACAACAAGGAATAATCTATTCTTAAATTTTTATTCCCTTTAATGACGAATGAGGTTGCGGAAATGTTTCCTGTTCTTATTATCAATTGACATCTTTGCCTACTTTATTGATTTTGTTTTTTCAAAAAAATGGTAAAAAAATAAGGAACACGCCTAAGCATATTCCTTATTTTATCAATATCAATTCTTGAAATTATTCTTCAAACAGTAAATTCACTTCCGAGTTGTCGGGGAGTTCGGGTTCGTCAAAACGCCCCTGTCGGATTTTTTTCATCTTTTTAGTTCCGAATACAATATTGAATCCTGCTCGAATATTGGTGTATTCAAACCTTTCGGGGCGGAATATGGGCAGAACATTATCTACTAATATATGGAATTGTAAAGGGCCTAGTCGGAAAGTAGAATTGACCCCAAGATTGTCAAAACGCCCATCGTGATAAGCGTAAACTGCTCCAAAGCTCAATTTGCTACTTATAACATATCTACCGCTCAAGCCGATGCTAGAGATGATACCATCATTGGTAAATTCGCTATAAAACATACCGCCCAACTGCCAATAGCCGTATTTCCCTAATGCGCTAAGATAGACTTTGGGGAATAACGTTTTTCGGAACGAGCCAGCAGTTGCCGACTCTACCGTTAGGATATTCTGAACGGTATCATATAAAGGACTGAAAGAAACGCTATTGCCGTTTACAATTTCATTGAACGTCAAGCCGCTAAACTCATACTCTCCGCTTGTGCGCAAACCCGAAACGCCATTGTTCCAATTGATATAGCCCAAATCCAGAATGCTTATGCCTAGCTCTAGCCTATCTTTAAGGTTGATGGATGCGCCAATGTCGGCTGCCAGCCCATCATTGCCCGAAGGCAAACGCCCTCTTCGAAGGTCAGAAAGTGTATTGTCTAATGTGGTTTGATTGAAATCTGCTTGTGTGTTGAGGAGTTTTCCGTCTTCGGGTGCTTGCACATTCAAAAAAGGAGAACTAATATTGGCCAAATAATCCGCTTCCAGACCTACTTCATAGTGATTTGAGCCTGTGGTAAGCGCAAAAGTATTTTGTTCGGTATAAGCACTGGCTAACCCGACGAGCCTTTTTACTCGGATGCCTGCCGAAAATTTTCTATTGAATGTATAATTGATACCCAAAGCCAACTCTTGATAAGCATCTATACTAAAACTTGGCCCAAAATCTACTGTCTGACCAATAAAAGGCTCATTGCCATACCACGCCAATTCAAATAAATCTTTAGGCAAATTGACTTGTGTTGTCACTTTGGTGGCTGTATTCAAGCTAAAAAACAACTTTTTGACTTTGAAACCAATTGCAAATTCATCAAAAGTCAAGCTATTTCTAATTCGGAAATCTTCATCCACATTATCTATAATTTCTTGATAATTGGGCGTAAATCTGCCGTCTGCTTCTTTTACAAAAATGGGCGTGCTTCCTAGCCCTTTGAGCGATAAACCTGCACCAGCCGACACACCGCCTACAAAGAAGGTTTGGTAAGGCATGAAACCGGGATTGGTATAATTGGAGTTCCAAACGTTGCGCATAAAGTGCAAACCGTATTCTTGCTGAGCCTGTGTAGATACGCCAAAGCTCAATAATGCTATAATGACTAATAATTTTTTCATGAATTAAAAATTGAAAATGAAAGAATGAACTTTTAGAATTGCTATTTAAATACCGATAATAGCTCCCATTTGGAAAATGAGGTGATAATCCGTGAAAATTTTCACTGGCGTACTTCCTCCATCGGTAGTAGCAATATTGGCAACTAGCACCAATCGAGTGCTATTGTCCTTCAAGTTTGAATATCTAGCTTCGTTGATGTCGGCCTCCAATTCCACATTGTTTGGAGCAGTGACACGACCATTGGCATTTACAGAAGCTGCGCCCATAATGGTCGTACTGCTGTTAAATAAGGAATCAATGGCGGTATTATTCGCATCAAGAAAATAGACTTGGAACTGTACCTCAAACGGGAAACCATTTTCGGTAACGGTTCTCAATTTCATTCTATCAAAATCTCTATATTCATTGAAATCAAACTCTAGTGTATCTTTTAAACTAAAAAATCCTGCACTTCCATACATCGGCAATTCAAAGTCAATATCAATTTCTAAACGGCTAGAATCGGTAATGAAATTATCAACAGATGTGTTATTATCGGGATTGACATTGCCTGCCAAATCATAATAAAATTCAAACGGAACATTACTCACTATATCATTAATATTGGAGTTATTCACATCGAGCGTCAAGCTAGTAGATTTGAATTGTCCGACTTCTGCCAGCGATGGAAAGGCTAAATCTACGCCATTAGCTAAGTCGGTATTTTGCAACACCGTTACGCCATTAAAATGCGTATTGACACTAAAGGAATCGACTGCCAAACGAATTGGCATTCCATACGAATTTCTAAAATTGAACTTGATTTTAGGCTCTTCAAATATGATATTACCCTGATTCCAGTCCTTAAAAATATCAATGGTATTCAGTCCAGTAGCAAAACTGAGAGAAGTGCTACCCAAGTAGCCATCAATATAAGAATAGTCCATATTGAGCAATTCAAGCGAGGCATTCGGAAGCTGAAGGTGCTGCCCGTCGGCTCTCACTGCGGTGTATTCCATTCTAAAATCGCCACCCGTAAAGCTCAAATTCATCTCATTCATGTCCACTGTGTCGGAAATAACGGATGGTGTGCTACCATTTGAAGCCGGAACAACGTATTGCTTAGAATAAGGCAAGCCGCCAATGGTGAAGTCGGGGAGTGAAAAATCAATATTGATGGATTGTGTCTCATTAGAAGAAACCGAAAATATAAGTTGCCCTTGTTTGAGTTTGATATTATCCAACTCGGTAGGCGAAGGAAACGGCACAGGAATAGTCATTGTGCTGTCAATAAGCGGAATTTGAACATCTGGAAGATTAAACAACTGCCCGCCTGAGATAGAAATACGGTTGCCTCGATAGACAACGATGACCAAATCTTCGGGATTTGTAGTGACGAAACCGCCTGTTGAAAACCTATTTAGTGCCTTTTGCATGGTCAAATCAACATCCAATAATGGGATGGCGTAGCCGGGTTTCCATTTGTCATCTAAGTCGTCTCCATTAAAATTAAAATCGGGAAGACAACTAGGAAGAAGGAAAAGCCCAGTCAGTAGTAGAAGTAAAGTAAAACGAATTTTCATATACACTTATAGTTATTTGATAATAATAAAAAATATATAGTTGGGGTTTCGGTTTACTAACTTTAGAAGTTTCAGTAAACACAACTCTAACCCCTGTATTTGATGCGCTATTTCAGTAAGATATTTAGAAAAACTGCCCTAAATGGTTATTAGAATTATTCAGAAGTGGTTTCGTATTTTTAGTTGGATTTCTTTAGCAATCGCTTAAATTTCATTCAAAATACGATTTTTATTAAAAACACTTATTCTTTTATGCAAATTTCTGTTGAAAGTTACATAAATAATAAGTTAAATAAGGGCTTTCTCCTAAAAATATTTTGGGTATAAAAGAGAAAAAAACCGTGACGAAGCTATGTTCCTTGATGAATTTTCTGGGCTATTTTTCTACAAACCCTGTCAGAACTAGGCTCTTTTACTCCATAAGAGCCTAGCTCTATGATGTTCACACATGATTACACCTTGTAGAAGTAAATTAATATATAAGGGTCCACGAGCATAGCTTCGTCACGAATTTCATTTTTATGCAAAAGCCCTTAAAATGTATAGTAGTATGTTAAAATAGCCATTATTCACAAAGCGGCTTCGCCGCTTTCTCTATCTTCATTATCAGTTAGTTATGTAATAGGATTTAGTTTTGTGAATAAAGTCTAATATATAAAGTACAGATTATATCTTATGCAAAAGTGATAACAGCGAATCAATCAGAAAGATTTAATAATAACTCTGAAAGCAAATAAACGCACCCTAGAATCAGAACGGCTAGTATGATTCTAAAAACCATACTAGCCATTTTGGAAATATAAATTGATATTACTTAGCCTTATCTACCAATCACTAAGGACTCGATAAATGCTTCAAAATCATCATCTTCTTGGAGTTCTACCCAAATCATAAAGGTGCTTCTATCGCTTGTAAATAGGTAGCAAGTGGTGTAATATTCCGTTTTTTTATTCGTAATCAAATACTTCAATTTGATGTATTGACTATTGCCAAAGGATGATTTTTTGGCTTGCATCCGCTTGTATTCAAAATTGCCGTATTTGAATAGGTCTGCAAAATCTCGCTCTACCTGACGCACCAAAACACTTCCAACATCTTGATTGATAGGAATATTATCCGACAAAGGAAACAAAACCACCGTATTTTTATAATTGGTCTCGTCTATGAAAATATTATAAGCAGGATAGTTGTTTTCGAGGTATTCCAAACGTTGAAGGCCACGGGCTTTCACTTGCGCATCGCTCGTCATACCAGAAAATATCTTTTTGTATTCTTTAAAATCTACTTGCTTGAAATAATCTGGCAACGACATTACGGCGTTGATAGCGTAAAGGTCATAGCGTTGAGAAGGAACATCTATTTTTTTGGTTGTTTTTGGCTTTTCAGAATTGCTATTGCCACAAGACGCTGCAACAAATAGGATGAAGGAGAAAATTAGTACTCTCATTTAGTTTTTTTTAAATAGACTTTATTCACAAAATAAATATTTTTCGTCTTACTGCTTGCCTCATTGAGAGAAAGGCACAACAGTTTTGTTGCTTTTACGAATAAAGGCTAGTGATAACGATTTTCGTTGATGTGTTTGTTGTATTAAATAAAAACGCAAAAATAGACATTCTACATATTAATCAAAATGGAGGTGTTTTAATTCTTTAAAACTTCAATGTTTCCAAAAATTTCCCAATCTCCGTGTTCTTCTGATTTCCAACGTTTAGAAAAGTCAAGTGATTGTTTTTCATTGGCTAAAATTTCTTTTTGACTAAAATTCCAAACATGATGCCCAATAAGGTTGTCGGGATTGAAAAGCGATAAGATATTACGCCAAAGTTTTTGCTCGTTTTTTACAGCATTTTTAATGTCTCCTTCGATAGAACCCGTGAATTGAGCCACTTTTTGTTCAAAAAATTGCTGAATAGACGGCATCACATTTTCAATATCGACGTGGCGAGGGTCAAAGTTTGCCAACGATTGATTGACTGCATATTCTACCTTCTTATTCAAGGCTTGATGCCCTGCCTCTGCGCCTTTGTAACTGACATTGTTCTGCTCCATCAGCACAACAATAGCACCTATTAGCCCTGGTGCGCTTTGCTCAAAATAAGGGATTTTGAAAGGCTCAATATAGGTTGTCCATTCGCCCAATATCTTCGGAATACGGACTCTCTCGGATTCGCTGCTGCTCGAAATTCGCAAATTGCCATGGCTGCCAGGCATATCCGCCTTTGAGTTTTATACCTGAAAGCCATGGCAATTTGCAATTTCGAGCGGCAGCGAATCCGAGAGAGTCCGTATTCCGAATATTGGGCGAATGGACAACCTATATTGAGCCTTTCAAAATCCCCCTTATTTTGAGCAAAGCGCACCAGGGCTAATAGGTGCTATTATTTATTGCTGATGGAGCAGAACAATGTCGGTTACAAGGCGCAGAGGCAGAGACGTCAAGCCTTGAATAGAGGTAAATGTTGGCAAACTTGCGCGTCGTGATAAATGTGATGCCATCTATTCAGCCGCAGACGGATATCGAAGGAACATTAAAATCTTTGAAAAAAGCGAGCAAAAGTCCGGGAACACGGAGATGAAACGTGGAAATTTTTTAAAGAATTAAAACACTACTCCTGATAATATGTATTTTTGCATTTTCAGCAGCCGCAACAAACACATCTTTTGTTGCCGTAAAAACGAAACTGTATAATTGTGAAAATTGATATTTATTTTTGTGAAATTAAAGTCACTATTTAAAAAACTAAATAGTACTAATTTTCTCCTTCATCTATTTGATATTGGCAACCAACATTTCATAACAAAAAATGAATGTTCCTTCTCAACATGACACATGAAAAATGTCGTGCCAGATTTTAAAATTATTTTCTGAGCCTTGACGAGCGATGCGCAAGTGAAAAGCGTAGTAGCTCAACATTTGAATTACCTCGAGCAACATCCTATATTTTTCATAGGCAAGCAATTATACGGTGGTTTGTTTCCTTTGTCGGTAATATTCCTGGCAATCAAGATGTTGTAGAGTGTTTTGTCAGGTAGAGCCGGATATTCAAATACGTATTTATGCATCACTTTGGCAATAGTCCACCAAATTGAAATTGTTGTACTGCCCGTAACCCCACGAGCGATAAGCGCACTACATTTGGAATGCGAAAGATATTTGTTATCGAGTCCTGTTTAGAATCATCTTGTAGATCTATTCTAGGGTGCGTTTGTGATTATCACTTTGCATAAGATATGTCTGTACTGTATATATTAGATTTCACAAAACTAAATCTATTGCAGCAGCGACCGAATGACGGCGAGCCGCTACAGTATTAACTGTTGTACATGCTACTATACTGTAAAATGAAATTCGTGACGAGCGTAGCAAATCGAACGCGCTATTGATTTTGGAATACGGTTGAAATCGTAATAGGTATCATAGAGCTGATACTTGTAGACAAACCTAGTTGTAGAAATAGCCAGAAAATCATCAAGGAGCAAGTTTTTTTTCTCTTTGCTACCCAAAATATTTTTAGAAGCGCGTAGCATTGTGGTATGGCAAGAAGAGGCAAAAAGAATAAGTATTTTAATAAAAATAAATGAAAATTTAATGAAAATCCAACTAAAAATACGAGAACTTCACTACGAGATAATTCTAATACACTGAAATAACGCATCAAATACAGGGGTTAGAGTTGTGTTTTCAAGCAAGAGCTAATTATATATTTTTATTATTATCAAATAACCGCAAGTGTATATGAAAATTCGTCCACTACTACTTCTGACAGACTCTTCAGTTGTCTTCCCGACACAAATGGAAACCCGGCACACCATCCCCGACCTGGATGTTATTTGACAAGACGTCATCCGAAGATTTGATCAACATTTATATTGCCGGAAAACCCTTGATATTCCTGTGCCAGAACCACTTCGCCTACCGAGTTCCGGATATTGTCAAGAACTCAACGAAACAGCGCGTCTTCTAATGAGACACAGTACTCATGTGTCCGGCTATAGCAATACATGCCATCCGTTGACGTGGCTGTGGCGATTTTAAGAGCCGATTTTGCACCACCGTATTGCTCAATATGGACTATTCTTATTGTTAAGCACTTCTGCGGTAAGAACAAGATGGGGCAATGACCAATTTGGTCATGCCCCCGAATTGTACTGTAAGCGTGCCTTTTCATCTACTGTGACGGAAAAATTATATTTATGGTATCCGATAACCATCTGTCTGATGTGAACAACTCAGTAGATATAGGGACAAATTGAAGCCAGGTAATTGCAATATTCTCCAATGGTCCTTCCAAGACAATGTCGAGCTAGATATTCAAACTTGAAGGTTCGATTGGTGAATTGCCAATATTACGCCAAGTAACGGGTACGGTAAATAACAATTCTAAAATTCATGAGAACAACATGTTGCGCAAACATGTAAACTTGGTAGAAGCGAAAACCAATTGTAATAGTTATCGCTGATGGTATGTA
>CALOED010000232.1:0-2743 GCA_942492005.1 uncultured Saprospiraceae bacterium | reverse complement strand
TAGCGCAAGCAGGAGAGCGAAGTATTTTGAAATTGATAAAAGAATAAAAAAAGACATCAATAGACTTTATATTGATTTTGAGCACAGCGCACACAAAATAGATTATTAGCTAATAGCTCATTTCATTTTAGAAGAATAACAATTGAAATAGCTACTTTTGTTATTATAAGTAGTCGGACATAATTATTTCTAATGGGGCATGACCCATTGGGTTGTTAATCAGTAATTTATAATTTTTATCGTCTAAATATTTAAGCCCAATTACTTAAAAATAGCTACAATGAAACTAAGAGATATATTTAAAAAATACACGGGTTTTCTACGAGACTTGAAAGTGGTCTATGTGGTTAATAACTTTTTGAATGCTGACAAACTCCAGCACAACAAGGATTTATACAAAAAATATGGTATCAAAAAATCTATATTTAGTAATATTGGGAGTAAGGATATTCAAAAAGATAAGGTGCATATTCCGTGGATTGATTTGCCTAACGCAAAGGAAAAAGTACAAGCTCATTCGGATTTTAAAGCCATAGATGCCAATTTACAACAAAAAATATTGGATTTTATTGATGATGGTTTTATGATACTCGAAGGTTTTTATGATGATGAAAAAGTAGGAAACCTGAACGAAAGTGTGCAAGAAATTCTGGATAAACAAAAGGCAGACTTAAACTTTACAGGACGCAAAATAATGGATGCGCACCGTGTATCTGATACCGTGAATGGCTTTTTTCGCCAGCCCGAACTCTTGCGTTTGTTGTCATTTTTATTGGGCAAGCCCGTTTTGCCTTTTCAAAGTATCAATTTTATTAGAGGCAGCGAGCAGCGAGCGCATTCGGATTCTATTCACATGACTACTGAGCCGCAAGGCTATCTCATTGCTACTTGGACGGCACTTGAGGATTGTCACGAAGGCAATGGCGCATTATTTTATTATCCAAAATCGCATCGGTTGCCATTTGTAAGTTGCGAAGATTATAATTCGGGGCATACCAAATGGCTTTTGGGCAAAAACAGTTACCCGAATTATGAAGAAAAAATACAAGCGGTGATTGAAGAGGAGGGACTCGAGCGGCGTTTTTTCTTTGCTAAAAAAGGAGATGTTTTGATATGGCATTCTAATTTGCTACATGGCGGCAGTGCGATTACCAAAGAGGGTAGCACTCGCAAAAGCATGGTTTGTCATTACTACGCAGAAGATGTTGTTTGTTACCATGAATTGACGCAACGCCCTGCTTTGTTGTAGAAGCCAACGTTCATTTTACAAAAAAAAGCGAACTGAATCAGATTCAGTTCGCTTTTTTTAATTGCATTCAAAAATCGCCAAGACACTACTCTTCGTCCTTCTCTTTTTCGTCTTTTTTATCCGCCTCTTTTGCTTTTGGCGTTTCTTCCTTTGGCGGCGTTTTAGCAGGTTTTTTATCCTCTTTTTTAGGCTTAGCAGGTTTTTTATCTGATGTTTTAGCCTCCTCAGCAGGTTTAGCCGCCTCTTCTGCTTTCACATCATTATCATTTTTAAAAGTCAAACCTTTCAAGTCGGCATCAATATAAATCGTGCCGCCATCTACGAATTTGCCCGCCAAGAGTTGTTTAGAAAGTTCGTTGATAACTTCCTTTTGCAACACTCGCTTCATTGGTCTTGCGCCAAACTGTGGGTCGTAGCCCAAATCTGCCAAGTAGCCAATCGCTTTGTTGGTCAATTCGATTTTCAAGCCTTTCTTGTCGAGCATCTTGCGTACTTTTTTCAACAAGAGGAGTAAAATTTTTCCAATTTCCTCTCTGTTGAGTGGCGTAAACATGATTTGCTCATCAATACGATTCAAAAACTCTGGACGAAGTTCGTCTTTCAATAATTCAAAAACCTCTGCTTTGGTTGCGTCGAGAATGTCCTGACGGTGTTTATCGTCTTCGGTTTCTTCCAAGTCTTCAAAATTATCCAAAATGACATTTGCGCCCATGTTCGATGTCATAATGATAATGGTATTTTTGAAATTCGCAACTCGGCCCTTGTTGTCCGTCAATCGCCCGTCGTCCAATACTTGCAATAAAATATTGAACGTGTCAGGATGCGCCTTTTCGATTTCATCCAGTAGGATTATCGAATAAGGTTTGCGACGAACGGCCTCTGTCAATTGACCGCCTTCATCATAACCAACATATCCTGGAGGCGCACCGACCAACCTCGAAACCGTGTGTTTTTCTTGGTATTCGCTCATATCAATTCGAGTAATCGCACGCTCATCATTGAACAATACTTCGGCAAGTGCTTTTGCCAATTCGGTTTTACCAACTCCCGTTGGACCTAAGAAGATAAATGAGCCAATCGGCTTATTTTCATCTTGCAAACCAGAACGAGAACGACGCACGGCATCCGAAACAGCCGTTACCGCTTCATTTTGCCCAATTAGGCGTTCGTGCAATTGGTCTTCTAGGTTCAATAATTTTTCACGCTCCGATTGTAGCATTCTCGTTACGGGGATGCCCGTCCAGTTTGCCACAACTTCTGCGATGTTGTCTTGGTCCACTACTTCATCAATCAAGCGTTTTTCGCCCGGAATGTTTTCCCACTTTTCCTTCGAGACTTTGAGCATCGCATCTATTCTCGGAATATCTTCGTATTTTATCCTCGAAGCCACCTCAAAGTTACTCTCACGCTCTGCCTTCTCTTGCTCTTCGAGCATTTCTTGCAGCTCTCCTTCGAGTTTCTTAATCGTATCTACGATTTTTTTCTCCTCTTCCC
>CALOED010000231.1:0-3630 GCA_942492005.1 uncultured Saprospiraceae bacterium | reverse complement strand
CCGGGCGTTTCATCAGCAGTCATTCCAGAAATTGATATGCCAGGTCACACCAGATGAGACGTTGGCTTCTTATCCAGGAGTTGAATTGCGACGGAAAAGGCACCAGAACTTTACACAGGTATTGAAGTAGGTTTTAGCACTTTGTGCGTCCGAAAAGCAGAAACATGGGCATTTGTGGATTCGGTGGTTCGAGAACTAGCGGCACTTACGCCGGGCGGATACATTCATATTGGAGGCGACGAATCGAATGCTACTGAAAAGGAGGATTACATATTTTTTGTGGATAAAGCGCAAGAAATAGTAAATAAGTACGGCAAGCAAATGATAGGTTGGGACGAAGTAGCAACGGCTAATTTCAAACCTAATTCAGTGGCTCAATATTGGGCAAAAGCAGAAAACGCCAAACTTGCCATCGAAAAAGGTGGAAAACTGATTATGTCGCCTGCTCGAAAAGCCTACATGGATATGCAATACGATTCTACTACTCGCATCGGCTTGCATTGGGCGGCTTATATCGAAGTGGATTCGGCGTATATTTGGGCATTGGAAACCATCGAAGAAGGCGTTGGCAAATGGGATATTTTAGGAATAGAAGCACCGCTTTGGTCAGAAACCACCGAAAACATGGATGATATTGAGTACCTGGTTTTCCCTCGTTTGCCAGGCTATGCCGAAATTGGCTGGACTCCAACATCTCAAAGAAGTTGGGAGGAATACAAAGTGCGACTAGGCAATCATAAGGCTAGAATGGAAGCGATGGATATTGGATTTTATCCTTCTAAGTTTGTGGATTGGAAGTAGAAATTGTTTTGTTGAAAATGAAATTAAAAAGCCATTAGACGCTTAAAAATGTCTAATGGCTTTTGATTTAAAACCATACAGTTTTTTTTAGCTTGCCCAAAATCTGTATAGTTTTAAAGCTTTTTGATAATATAATTTTTGAAAAAAAACTATTTCAACTCAGCTATCACGGAGGCATTATTTACGGTATTAATAATGGTAGGATGTTGGTAGTTTTCTGTATAAATTCGGACTTGTTCCTTGACGTAATTTGCTACTTCATCTATCGTGACCTGATTATTTTCATCGCTATCCGCTTCGCCATTCAAGCCTTTTAGTAAAAAATGACTGAAAATACCTTGTCGAAGCCCACGGTTTTCGATAGAAGCTTCTTTGGCTTGCGATGAAAATATAAAAGCGGTATTGGTTTTTGCTTTGAATTTTTGATAATAAGCATCCGAAACCTTGCTTTTAGAAATTTTCGCCATACTTCCCGAATGACAAGCATCAATAATGCAAAGCCTTTGAGCCGCAAAATTGCTATTGATTAAACTGATAATTTCTTTATGGTAGAGTTTATTTTCGTTTTGTTTAATATCAACAGGCGCAAGCGCATCTTCAAAACCATGCCCTGAAAAATAAAAGATAAATTTGTCGTTTTTGCCCACTTTAGTGGTTAAGTCATGTAATGACTGAATGATTTTTGCCTTAGTTGCATTTTCATCTATCAGTAACGTGATTTGGCTTTTTTCTAGCCCTCCACCTGCTTCGCTTTTCAGAAATTCATTCATTCTGTAAGCGTCATCGTCCGTAAAGTTTAAAGGCGTGAGATGCGTATAATTCGCCACTCCAATGACCAAAGCCCACGTTTTACTCGCCCGATTTTCAGTCGTATCAATCCACTCTTCTTTGGTTTCCAATTTTCCAAAAGCCCAATTTCCAAACTCAACAGATTGGTCAGGGTAAATATATGTGCCTTCGCCATGATATTCATGCTCCAGCCAATTGCCGCTGTATTTTGCACCACTCGAATAATAGCAAGTACCGTAGCCATTAGCTTTGCCACTAAGAAATTTACCGATAAATATAGTTTGGTCTTTATAAATATAAATGCCATTGCCATTTACGCAATCGCCATCTATGCACTGTGCGGATAGAGGAATGGAATAAACCAAAAGCACGAAGCTAGCCAGTAATTTTATGGTGCTACTTTGCATAAGAATGGGTAATGTATTGTCAATAATTTAGTGTATTGTATAAGTTTGGTATATACTTTTAAACAAATATATGATTTTTTATGATAAAAATCCAGTGTTAGAAATTGAGTTGTTTTTAATGGCTTGATAGTCAGTGATTTAAATTTTAAAATAATTGTATATGTATAAAAGAGTTGTTTTTTTTCAAAATGTTAAGCGTAAACAGATTGACTAATATTTGATGGATTTTTTTTCGAAATTTTCCTCTCTTGTAAAAAATATTTTACTCAAAAACGGCGTGGTTTTGAAACCCAAAAACTAGAATAATTGAGATTTATCAAATAAATAAAGACTTCTCTCTAAACTTTTTTCTTTTATAAAAATGTTTTTATAACATTACAAGTAGATTTTTTTTGCAAACGAAATTTTTAAAATAATCCCGATACCACCAATCGGAACGAAGAATATTGAATATGGATTTTCAAACTATACCTGCGCCGATGCTTCAAATCGTCAATCAGATATTTGATTTAGAGAAGAAGCTCGAAATTATGGCAAACTCAACCTCACTGATGCGCAATATCAGACGTATAAAATCGTCGTTAGAAGAAATGGATATTGTTTATATTAATCCTTTGGGCGAAAAATGGGAAGAAACTCGGACCGATTGCGAAGCGACCATTTCGGGTACTTCTACCAAAAAATTGAGGATTACGGAGGTAATAAAGCCCATTATTGCTAAAAAAGAAGGCGAAATGTTTATGATAATTCAAAAAGGCGTGGTCATCGTCGAAGGAAGATAAAATGATAAATGATAGCTATTCAGCTTCTTGAATAGTTGTGATAACTGAACAATTAAGTTCCCTATGCAAGTAGAAAAAAACGTTCAAATAAGCAAAAGTTTATACTTTTGAGGAAACATTAAAAAATGAATAACAACTTAAAGATTATCGACCTTTTCGCTGGAATTGGAGGAATTAGCGATTGATAAAATAATTAAAAAGGCTAGAGTTCATCTTTACAAACCAATCCAAGTTGCAGAAATTCTGCATAGAGATAGAATTGAAAAAGATATTGAACTTTCATACGAATTAATAAACAACACATTCCCGATAAATATAGATATCGCTAGACGCAACAAATAGTTCAACCTTTTATCGTAAAAAAAACATAATGATAAACTTTGGAATTGATTTAGGAACAACAAATTCTGCCATTGATACAATTTAGCAATGGAAAAGTGGAGATATTCGTAAACCCAGTAACGCTTCGGGTCAAACCTTGCTATCGGTAGTAGCTTTTCGGAAAATCGAATTTTAAAAGGAGATAAGGCAGAGTATTCAGCAAATGACCCCAAAAGAACAAATGGCTTCTTTCAAGCGAAAAATGGGAACTACGGAGACCTATATCGTGCTTCTCTGAAGAAACTGAAAACGCCAATTGAGCTTTCTGCGCAAGTATTGAAAAAAGAGTTGAAAAACTTCGTGCATACGGGCGACAATGGTGGAAGCCACAGTACGTGACTATTCCGGCTTCTTTTGATACTATTCAATCGAATGCCACCAAAAAAGCAGGCGAAGCGGCTGGTTTTTCAGCAAGTGGTATTACTGCAGGAGAGCCGATAGCTGCGAGTTTGGCGTATGCCAACAAAGAC
>CALOED010000230.1:0-8340 GCA_942492005.1 uncultured Saprospiraceae bacterium | reverse complement strand
CAATATCTTTATTGTATTTTTCTCTTGCGCTTATGTAATCTCCAAACCAAAACAAAAAAGACTTTTCTGTTTCTTCTTTCCAATCAGTTTTTTTCAGCTCCAACATCAGCAGCCTTTGAATAGGCATTAAAATACTCTGAAAGCATTTTTAATACCATTAAAGTTACTACGTTTGCAGATATTGTGTCTATCGTAAAGTTGATTTCTGTTACACCCTTTCTAAGCCCCTTGTCCTTTGCAAGATTAGGAAACTTGGCTCTCACAAAATTTATTTCGCTTATTTCCTTTTGCAGTGTTTCTATTGCAACATCATACATATCAGAAGAAGCTTTCTTTGGAGTTGATTCTTCTTCCTTTTTTGTCGAAGATGGCTTGTTATCTTTTGGCAAAGGGTTTTTTTCGTCAAAAGACCGAAGTTCTGGCGAGCTACGCAAGGCTCTTACAGCCTTTATTTTTGCGTTTTTCATTAGACTATCAGAAGCGATTTGAACTTTTGCACCATCAACATTTTTTGCAAATATTTTATACTCTCCCATCTCAAACTCTCTAATATACTTTCCATTATATGCTGGCAGCTTAATGTATCTTATAGCCTTTGTCTGTGCTTTAGGGCTTCCTTTTCGCCTACACCAAGCTTTTGAGCATCCATTTGAGCCAACTTTCGATATGCTTCTTTTTGTGCATTAGTCATATTGTAAGCATAAACAAGTATTTCATAGGACGTTGAATTTGGGGCTTTATAAAAAATTTGATATTTTTTATCTCCGCTTGTCGAAAACACCCTTTTAAAATCCCCAGCATAGGGGCAAATAAATCACTCTTTCTTTTTTAGTAGCCATTATGCTATTTGTGCTTTAATTAAATTTTCTACTAAGCGTATTCTTGCGTTTATCAACCTATTTTTTTCTTTTTGATAATTCTTTTTTAAAAGCTTTAGCCGTGTTTCCAAAACAGCAATACTATTTTTTGGCTTATTGTCTGTCGGAGCTTTATATTCTGGCACATTTGCCGTTTCTGGAAATAGGTCAACCCCAGCTTTTAGGTATTTCCTTGTATCATACCTTGCATTTACAGCTTTAACAAAATCTTTTGCTTCATCAGAAAGGTGCGTTTCAAAATCAGTCCAATCTCCATCTTCTAGCCAATACTTTTCTCTTAGCTTTTCTATTATTTTGGCTTTCAAGCCATCCTCAATAGATTCAGAGTATATTGCTTCTGGCGTAAGCTTTGATAGGTTGTATAATATACCAGCTTCCATTTCTGTTAAGCCGTAAGCTCCCTTACTATATTTTGGCAGCGACAATACTTCTTTAATTGCTACCGACCTACTTGCAGATATAGATTTGTTTGGTGTAATAGTTCCACCAATTGCGTAGTTTTCAATAGCAACTAGCCTATCGTAATAGTCTGGCATTTCAGAAAGGTGGTCTTTTGCAATTTCAGCAACGGCTTCTTCTGGTGTAATTTCTCTGGCGTAAAGGCGTTTTAATGTTGTGTCGTGTTCACGTTCAACTTGCCTACCAAGCTCTAGTTGCCTATTTGTAAAATAACTAATATTGCCACCCTCTTTATAATAATCATCACAGGGCATTTCTCCACCCTTTTCGTAGGTAGAACCGCCTTTGGGGTAATTTTTTACTTCGATTTGTTCTTTATACGATACATTTCCGCTCCAATTTGGTCTGCCGTAAGACCTAAGTATTTCAAATTTTTTCCTGTCTTTTAATTCTACTTTGTAGGTGTCTTCAAAATATGGATTGCTTCTATTGTGCGGATAATTTTTGCCCTTTTCAATTAAAGTGATTTCCTTCACTACATCACCTAACTTGTTCGTGATGTATTTTTTCAAATCGTCTTCATTGTTTATTGTTACGTACCCCTCGTCTTTTTTCCCTGCCTTAACTCCACTATGGTATGATTGCCACTACCCCTCTAAGGATTTTACCTCTCCACCACCTTGATAGCCTACTTCGCCTCCTTTCTTCATCATATCGCCCCACCCTTTTAGTTCTTCTAGCTTCACACCTTTTTTTCTCAACCCATAAGGTTCGTTATCTAAATAAAAAGTCAAAAGTATATCTAAGCGCATCAACCTTCTTTAAAAAGGTCCCATGTCCTCATAGTCCATATCTCCTTCTTCGTAACGCTCTTGATAGCCCTCAACAATAGAGGCAAGCTTTGGAGGCATTTGTTCGTAATATTCAAACAAGTCAACATTTACTACCTCTCCACCCTTTGCGTAGGTAGAACCGCCTTTGGAATACATACTTGTAATTCCTTTAACAGTTTTAGATTTTGAAATAATGTCTGAAACCTCTTTATTGCTTGTAAAACCTCTTGATTTAAGGTTTTGAACAATATACATATATCCCCCCCGAAACTAATTCTTGCTTTGTTTTTTTATCTCTAATCACATAATAATCTTCACCGAAACTATCGGGTTTTTCTGATTTTACTATTTCAAGGTTTTTATGGAAATATTCTTTTATCTCTCCACCATTCTGATAATAGTCAGAGGCATCTAATATTTTTCCACCGTGCCTCATAGTTTTTTTCTGTATTTTCTCTAAAGCATCACAATCTATCCCAGCACCGCCCTTGCTCCTATTTATTTTATCTAGTGGCTCGCAATTGGCAATAGCAGATTCTCGCTTAATAATTACTTCGCCAGCTTCTAGCTCTACTGGTTGGTTTGTATCAGATACGATAGCTTTAACACCACCGTTTTTATGGCGTTTTCCAGAAAGAACACCGCCCTTTTTGCCATTTGAGGTTCCATCCTCGAAATTTACACTTTTTTTGTTTTTTTCTATTTTTTTCAGAATTTTTCAAAGATATAGGAAAGGAGTTGCCAGAGCCACAACGTAAATAGGCTACGGTTTGACCTTCCTTATCCTCTGCAATATTAAATTGGGAGCAATGGGTAGTACACGGTTGCATTACGCTTCCCTTTTGATTATCCCAAGTCTTGATTTCTTGTAAGGGCTTATAGGGGCAGTAAAGTATTCCCTTTTCTCCCTTTACTAACATATAGTCGCCATCGTTTCCCTCAATAGGCATTAGGTTTACTTTTCTTTCTATTTTAAGCTCCATAGTAGTTTGTTTGCAATTGTTGACAGTTCTGATTTTGAATAGGTTGACTTAGGAATCTCTGCGCCAATGTAAAATTTATGATTATACAAAAGTGGAATTATTAGCTGTCGCACTTCGGCAACCAAAATAGCCTTACTAAAAACATTATTAGAATAATATTCAACATTTTCTATTCTTTTTCTAAATAATACCTTTGTATAATTTTTAATTAGTAATATGTTTATTCTTATTATACTTAAATATACTTTTTATTTTTTTTATGTTATTATAAAGTTTGCTCAAAATGCTTTAAAACCAAGCGTTTGCGACATTCTTTTTTAATATTTTCCCTAGTCCAATACTCTTTTTGTGTTTTATGCTCTTTTCTTCCTTTTGTAATTAAAGTATTGTTTATTTCGGACTTTATTTCATCCGTTACAATTTCTAAAAATATTTTTTTCGTCCTTGCTATAAGATAAAATTTCAACTTCCTCCATATAAGCATAGGCGTTAGACCAATCTGCTAGAGCTGGTGGCTTTCCGTGCTGTTCGTAATACCCCTTAATGTTCTCGTAGGACAATTTATTAGCTTTTTTTTGTTCTTCTGGCGTTAATTTTCTTACTGGCTGAACATCTTTACCCATTTCAAAGGTTTTTTGCCTCCTATTGGCTTGTATTCGCTTCGGATTTCCCAAATGCTGTTTAAGCCAATGTAAATAGGTTGAGTTATTAAGCCCAAATGTTTCTCCATAAGCTCCCATTATACCCATTTTAAAAGCCAACTTAACTTGCTCCATAGTAAAAAGCCCAAAGTAGTCTAACATATCTTTGCATAGTGCTGGTAGGGTTTGCTCTATAAATTGAGTATCTGGCTTTTGACCTTTTTGTAGGTGAGTATCAATAATCAAATCAATAATTTCTTTTGCAAAGGTTTTTTTATCCATTTCCCTTATAATCACACCAACATTTGACTGAATCATAAGCTTTTGCTCCGCATCTAAATCTGGGGCAAACCTATTGCTTTCAATTTGCTCTATTATTCCTCTATTGTCTGCTTTTGTAATTGCTTTATTAGTCATATTTTATTTTGTTTTGTAGGGTTTCTCTTGCCTCTTCTAGCTAAATCTGTTTTAGATAGCGTTAATTTAGGGTTATCTTGGTTTGGGTTGTGCCTTTTAGCCCAACTGTTAATAGTTAAAACAACACTACTATACTTGCTAGTAAGCCCCTTTTTGTTTTCCATAGCAAGCAAAACGTCTTTAACTAGCTTTTTGCCGTATTTATCCACTAGCTGAACACAATCGTCATATTTTAATTGCGTTGTCATTTTAGATACATTTGGCAAAGTGCTGGCAACCCATTCTTGTAAAGGATGGAGAGGTATTTCGGCTTGCTTGGGCTTTTTCTTGGGCTTTTTCCTTGACCTAATAACCCTATCAGCAAACTTTTCAGCTTCCGCTTCTAATATCTCTTGTAACTTATTAGACGTTTCTAGCTTTGTATCGTGAGCCATATCGCTTTCATCAATTACTTGTATTGTCAAAAGAAGCCTTATCCAATCAATTGAGTTCATTTTTTTTAATATTAATATTCATACTTAAATAGCCCCCATAAAAAGCTTATTTTTTTCCTTCGTGTAGGAAGTCGGTCTTTAGCTGGTCGCCCTCTATCCCTCTTTTCTTTTGGCAATTCTGGCTCAAATACTGTTTGTTGGTTCACATCAACCAAAGGTGGACTGAAACTTGGCTCTGGTATATCTAAAGCCCTTTCTTGCTTTAAATTAGTTGACTTTGGTTTAGCGTATTCTCTTTCAATAACAGCATCGCTAACTAATGGGTCAAAGCTTTTAGCCTCTGATATTTTTTTGGCTCTTTGCTTTTGTAAATATCTTTCGCTATTCCTTTTTGTTCTTCCCATCTTTACATCTACTATCATCTTAGCGTGTCGCCTATCTAGTCTAATTAATGGAGTAATAACGCCACCTCTCGTTATTTTTAAAAGTGATGCCCTCTAAAGTCTTTAGCCGTTGCGTTGCTCATTCCCTTAACTTTTCGCACATATTTTATGTGTCCTTTTTTCATAGCATCTAAAACATCATCAATGCTTATCCAAGAAGATTTACGGTTTCTTTGTGTGTCTTTCATATTTTACAGTTTTGTTTTTTTTAATACCTAAAATAAGTCCAATGGACTATTTTGCCGTTAAAAGGCACTTTGTAGTCATTCCAAAAATCGTCAACAGAATCATACCCAGAACCCTTAGATAGCCTTTCTACCGCTTTCATAGATAGGCGGTCAACAGTAAATTCAGTAATGATAAAAACAGATTTAATTTTCGGCTGTATTTTGATTATTTGATAGCCAGTACATATTTTATTGACAGTTTCGGGAGAACCCTCTCGTTTAAAAAAAGTTATTTTTCTTCCAGCATCCCAAATTCCTAGTTGGTCGTCAACAATAGTATGTATCATATCCCCTAACAGCACTTTGGCTGTTAAGGGGTTTATGTTTTTGGTTTCCAAAATGCTCATTACGATTTGTCGTTTTTGTCGTTTTTCGACTTTTCTACGCTTTGCTTATATAGGTCTGCCCTATGTTTTATTTCAGCATCTATTTGTGCAATATCCTCTAAGCTAAATTTCAATCCTTTGTTTAGCAATCCCTCATAAGTTCTAATAATTCTTAAAGCCATAGCTTTGTCGCAGTTTATTTGTTGTAATCTGAAAGCATAATTAAGGCACTCAACCTTCTGTGCTAAAAGCATTTCGTTTTCTTTTACTTGTTCTTGGGTTGTTTCTCCTAAATCGTTACTTTCTAGGGTTTTTACGTTTTCGTTTTCCATTTTTCACTTTTTTTTGGTTATTAATAATTGATTAAATCGCTGGCGTTGACATTTAAGACTTCGCAAATTCTTTGAAGGGTGGTTTTATAATGTTTTCTTTTAACGAGGCTTGCAACTACGTCTTTCTTTCCACTTACAAGCTGCGATACAGCAGCCCTTGTCATTCCAGTTTTTTCAGCAAGCTCTTTTTGTGTCATTCTCTTTTTCCATAGAACAAGCTCCAAAGGAGTTCTAAACACTTTAGGTTTACTTATTTTTCGTTTTTTCATCTATTTTGAATAATAATGATTAAATCTTTCATCGTAAGAGTTGAGGCTAGGTCTTATCTTACAGACTTCACAAGGGCTTTCAACTAGAGTTAAATTATCATCCTTTAGAGGATGGCTTGTATCTACTATACTAATTAAGTTGGTTTTCACATAATAGCCAAAATACGTTTTTTTAGTGTCTAAAATTTGCGATACAGCAGCCTTCGCTGTTGCTAATTGATGATAGGGAGCTTTTATTCTTTCGGCAACATCTATTTGGCGAGCAAAAACATCTACCATTTCAGATATTTTTCCATTAACACACCTATACACATAGTATGTTTCTTTATTTCGGTTTTCTTTTTTCATTTTCGTTTTGTATTGGTTTATTTAGTTAGTGTTAAATAGTTCCTATAATAGAAAAGTTTAATTTGATATAATCAAATTTGCCCCCCTCATCTACATACCCAAGAAAAAAGGACGAGCCAATTTTTGTAGCACAAACCTTTAACTTGTCGCATAATTCAATTAGTATATCCCCACTATTGCGTTCGTCTACAACAATGCCGATTGCATTTTTAGATTCTAAGTACAAAATATTTCCTTTCATATCTCTAATAGTTTAAGGTGTTAGTGTTTCTTATTTCGGGTAAACAATATTATGTTGTTTATATTGGTGTTGTAGGCAATTGCCCTAATAATTTTCACAACCTTCACGTAGGCAAGTTTTATTTTCTGGATGTATGTAATACCCACACTTATCGCAAACTAACTCTTCGCTTTCCTCTCCCTTGTTAGGTGGTTGGGGTGCTTGGGGCTGCCTTATTGCTTTGATTTCCTCAATAGCATTATTGAGAGCATCTAAATAATCGTTATCTCTACCCTCTCTTAAAAAAGTGAACCAATATTCCTTTTATTTCTGCCTCCCCCTCCTTAGTTGTATCGTCATTAAGGCTAGTAGGTTTATCGCTTTTAATATCTTGAAAGGTTTTATTAAGTGCCTCTAATTCAACGCCACACATTGGCTTCATTTCAATAACCTCCTTAGTTGGTTGGGGCGATTGTAGTTTCTGTAATACTAACGAGGCAACATCTATCATTGTTTGTTTGCTGTCTCACGACGTACGTCTCACGTGTGACGCTCTCGTAGCTGCCGCGCACGACGACGGTTACGTAGTTGGTCCCGGGTCGCAGGGGGAGGGTGGCCTCGAATGTGCTGGTCGCCGGGTTCGCGGCCCCACGGTTGGATTGATAGAAAACCTTACGCGAGCCCACAAAGATGTAGAGGTCGCGCACCATGGATGTGTCGGTCGCTTCGCCGCGAACGTGGATGCTTGAATCACGGGTGATGAGCGTGTCGCCGTGGTCCACGTTCAGGCGCGGTGGCGCATGTTGCAGCGTGTCTTGGACGGCCGCCTTGGCCCGCGATGCCTCACCGACGGAGCTGGACTGGACCCAGCCGGGGCGACCGTCGGGGAGGCGGATCCGGACCCAGTTGCCGGTCGTCGCTTCGGCGGTGAGCGAACCCGCGGAGGTCACGGTTGCGAACTCGGACGCATCGTCCCTCGGCGCCACATAGACGACCGCCGACGCGGACACCCCGACGTCACCGGCGCGAGCTGTGGGAGAAGCGCTGCTTCCGACGAGCGGGATCGAGAGCTTCTCCCCCGCACTTGCCCGCAGCACGGTGTCCACCACCGAGAGCTGGACCTTCGCTTCCGAGGCCTCGTAGTCCGGAAGCACCTCGAATGTGAAGGGGACGAGGCGGTCCTCGCCGGGCTTGATCTCACCGAGGTTGAAGCGACCGTCGCGCAAGAGGACGCCGCGGCCGCTGAGGTTGCGCATGTTGGCCTCGGTCTCGCGGCTAGTGCCTTCCCCCACGTTCTTCACCTTGAGGTACACGGTGACCGCTTCGCCCTTTTGGACGGCGCCGTCGCCGTTGCCGCGTACGTTGTCGGCGACCAGGATCGAGTAGGCGAACTGCGGTTCCTCGAGCGGGGTCACCGCGGTCTGGATCACAACCGGTTCGGGAACGTGGCCGTGCGCCTCCGAGAAGTTCACTTTCACGGCGTCAGCGCGTGCGCTCAGGCTCGGCGGTAGGTGCAGCGGCGCTGGCCGTCCTCTTCCTTGCAAATGCCAAGCGTGGCGGTCCACTGGCGGGTCTCGCCCGGCATGATGC
>CALOED010000229.1:0-10466 GCA_942492005.1 uncultured Saprospiraceae bacterium | reverse complement strand
TCTGCATCCAAAATGATTTTCCCAATTTCATAGTCATCAATGCGCTTATCATTTTTTCTACCTCGCTTATACGTTTCTATCATTGCTACTTTTACAAAGCTCACAATTTGAGGTTGCATCGTCGAAAAACGCAGTTGTCCACGCACTACGCCCATTTTTTTGTTTATCGTTTCTGGAATTTCTAATTCGACTTTTACGCCTTCAATCCCAAACCAACGCTTCATTTTACCAAACATCTCGTATTATTTAACACATTCATTATTTGTTATTTTATTAAAACAATATAGAATGCCCTTTTGTCAATTTCTAAAATTATTAATTGTTTTCAATATAAACGGTCATATCCATTTTTACAATGAAATTATATAAAAAAACACGATTACAGGATAAAATCGTTAGTTTTTAGCATTTCTCTTGTCTCTCATTAGAAAACGATAAAGAATCTCTCCTCCTACAAAATGATGTTTTCAATCATTCCCAATGCTTCTTAGTGCTTTTTGGCCATAAAAAAAGCCTTGACAGAACTTTTCAAATTCTATCAAGGCCTCCAACATTAATAATTATACCTATTGGTCTTCAAACTTTTTTCTGATATAAGTTGCCTTCAATATTTCCGTTCTACGATTAATAGACGGCTTTACGAAGTGTTTGCGCTTATACAGTTCTTTACGAAGTTTCGTATCTCTTACTTTACGTTTGTAGGATTTTAAAGCATTATTAATGTTCTTATCTTTTACATCAATTACAAGCATACAGGTGTTTTTTATGTGCTATAAATAGCACAAATATTAAAAAATGTTGCTGAAAACATTTGACTTAGTTTTTTCTCGGTGTAAATAAGAAACTTACAGCGGTCATGGAACGGAAGCCGTTAATGAAGGAAGCGAAAAGTCTAAAAAGGAAATTACTCTTCAAAGTTTTTGACCGCCTAATCCGACAAAGGTATATAATAATTGGTCAAAAACAAAAGTATAAGCCAAAAGCCAAATACTTCATCAAAAATAAATAGGATTTGAGTGGAAAAATTTACATTTACAAAATGTCTTTTGAGCATTGTAATTAGGACTTAAAAACAAAATAAAAAGTTTCATTTTACTGACCAACACACAAACCATGTCGAATTTATTAAAAAAAGAAGATTATTGGGCTATATGGATAGGTTTTGCCTTACTATTGGCAGGCATTGTTTTATTTTTTTCCAATCCGCCACGTGAAATAATTAACCATCGAGGGCATGAAGTCATCATGGCAAAAGAGAGCAAAAAAGCACCTTTCAAAACCATGACATGGTACAATGCCTTCAATGAACAACAAAAAATAAAAGGCACGAATACGCCAATTGGTAAATGGCTAAAAGATTTTACAGGCAGCAAACCTAGCTCTTGGAAAACCAAGCCAATCGACGGGCTGCTCCTTTCGGAAGCGCAAGCGCAGGCTACCAATGAAAAAAATCAACCGAAGTACGAGCAAGCTAAAGCCAAAACAACACAGCTTGAAGCCGTAGCAGCCGAATTTTCTAACCGAGCCAACAAAGCCAATTATAAAGATGAAAAAGCCAATAAAATGGCGGCGGATGCTATTGCGGCATGGCAAGCGGCTAAAACAGCAGAAGGCAAAGCCAAGAAAAAAGCCACCGTTGAGCCATTTAATAAAATCCCTTGGATTTTGGGGCTGATGCTGTTTTTAGGTCTGATATTTGGAATTGGCGCTGCCTTTATGGGCGAGCGTATTGGTGATTTTCTCAAAGGATTTATTGGCGTTTTTGCCATTGGCGTTTTGGCGTATATCCTTGCAGGACAAGCCAATATGAAAGCCATTGGCTTTGGTTATGCTGCGTGGGCAATCGTGATTGGCTTGCTGATTTCCAATACCATCGGCACGCCAAAAATACTTTTACCAGCACTCAAAACCGAATTTTACATCAAGACGGGTTTGGTCCTGCTCGGTTCAGAAATTTTGTTCGGAAAAATTTTAGCCATTGGCTTGCCAGGTATATTTGTAGCATGGGTCGTTACGCCTATCGTGTTGGTATCAACGTATTGGTTTGGTCAAAAAATATTAAAAATCCCTTCCAAAACGCTCAACATGACCATTTCTGCCGATATGTCCGTTTGTGGCGTATCCGCAGCCGTCGCTACCGCAGCCGCTTGTAAGGCATCCAAAGAAGAACTCACACTCGCCATCGGACTTTCCATGATTTTCACTTCCGTGATGATGATTGTATTGCCTGCCATTATCAATTTGGTAGGAATGCCCGAAGTTTTAGGCGGCGCATGGATAGGCGGCACGATTGACGCAACGGGCGCAGTAGTGGCAGCAGGCGCATTTTTAGGCGATACCGCCCTCAATGTGGCAGCTACTATTAAGATGATTCAAAACGTTCTGATTGGTCTCATTGCCTTTGGTGTAGCCGTTTATTTTGCTACCAAAGTAGAAAATGGCGGCACTGCTAAAGTAGGATTTGGCGAGATTTGGAAACGATTTCCTAAATTCATTCTCGGTTTTATTGGCTCATCTGTATTATTTTCATTGATTTACGAATGGCTCGGCAACGGGCAGGCTTATACTTTAATCGACCAAGGCGCAATTGCAGGATGGAGCAAAAACCTCAGAGGTTGGCTCTTCTGTTTGGCGTTTGTCAGCATTGGTCTTTCTACCAATTTCAAAGCCCTCCGCAGTCATTTCAAAGGCGGAAAACCGCTAATCCTCTACGTTTGCGGACAGCTTTTCAATTTGCTCCTGACGCTATTGATGGCTTATTTGATGTTTTATAAGGTTTTTCCTCATATCACTGAAAATATATAAACTTGGACGCAGGTGATGCAGATTTTTTAAAGGTTTCCAGAAGTCTGTGTCGGCTGCTTGCCGCAAGCAAGGCTGACGGGTTTCTATTTTTTTTTAAACTTTAGCTCAAAAAAAGCTAGTACTAAACTCAAATAAACATTAAATTCTAAAAAACTAGCTATTACAAACCAAAATATTATAAATAATAATTTATTTTGCCTGTTCCATTTTGAGTTGAACTATTTATTTAGAAAATAACTATAATAAAGATAACGAAAACAAAAGGTTCAATATGATTTAGGTTGGTAGATTTACGTTTAAAGAGTTTTCTCATAAAAAATATTTAAAGACTAGGCATCGGACGCTTGCGAAGCGTCCGATGCCTAGATATAAATTCGAGTATTTTTATATCAAAATACCTTTTTAATTTTTTATGAGAAAGCCCTTTTCACGTTTACTAAAACTTTAGAAGTTTAGTAAACGTATTCCCCCAAATGTTGATTTGAATAACCAACCTAAATCATACAGAGCCAAAACAAAAAAAACGAAGTAGATAACGAACTTGCATTCAAATATTTATTGATGCTATCATAAAAAAAGCCATGAGCAACATTACCAGTACAATTAAATAAAGCGTAGCTAAAGCCGTAAAAGAACTTTACCAAGCAGATTTTGATGCCAACAAAGTAAACGTTAGCCCTACTCGCAAGGATGTAGAAGGCGATTATACCGTTTTGGTATTTCCTTTTGCAAAAATCGCTCGCAAAAAACCCGAAGCTATTGGCGAAGACATTGGACAATTCCTTGTCAAAAACCTCGATTCCATCTCTAGTTTTAGCATCGTTAAAGGTTTCTTGAATTTATACGTAAGCGATAATTCTTGGGCAACCATGCTCGAAAATATGGCTAGTCAAGCCCAATTTGGCTATCAGCCCAAAAATGGCGAAAAGGTAATGGTCGAATATTCTTCGCCCAACACCAATAAGCCCTTGCACTTAGGACACGTCAGAAACATTCTACTGGGTTGGTCTTCTTCCAAAATACTAGCTGCCGCAGGATACGACGTAGTGAAAGTGCAAGTGATAAATGACAGAGGCGTTCATATTTGTAAATCAATGTGGGCGTGGGAAAAATTCGGAAATGGCGAAACGCCAGAGAGTACAGGCATGAAGGGCGACCATCTGGTAGGCAAGTATTATGTAAAATTCAACGATGTCATTAATAAAGAATATTTGCAATGGCAAAGCACCGAAGAGGCGTTTCATAAGTTTATCTCGGAACTCAAGAAAGTTAAAAAATCCGATATAGAAGATACCGACTGGCACAAGGGAGGTTTTGCAACAAGGTTTGCCGAAATCATTTATAAAAATGAAAATAACCTTAATGAAATCTCCCCAGAACACCTTGGCAAATTTAAATATTGGAAAAATAAACACTTCAAAAACAACTTTGATACTTTCTTAAAAACTTTGGAAAATCACCCCGATTCTTTGAAGTATTATATGCAGTATATTCCTAAAACTGCGAAAAGCAAGTGGGTTCAATTTCCTTTAGGAAAGTACATTTTCAAAACGGCTTATAAGAATAAATACTTCAATGAAAATAGCCCTGTGGGCGCAGAAGTCACCGAAATGCTCCAAAAGTGGGAAGCCAACGACGCACACGTAAGAGCATTGTGGGAGATGATGAATAGTTGGGTGTATGCTGGTTTTGAGGAAACGTATAAGAGTTATGGCATTTCGTTTGATAAGTATTATTATGAGTCCAATACTTACAAATTGGGCAAAGATGCGATTGAGGGGGGCTTGAAAAAAGGCGTTTTTTATAAAAACGAAGATGGCTCAACGTGGGCAGATTTGACCGATGTGAAAATGGATAAAAAAATCGTTTTGAGAAGCAACGGCACTTCCGTTTACATCACGCAAGATATTGGTACGGCTCAGAAAAGATACGAAGATTTTGGTGTCAATAAGATGATTTATGTCGTGGGCAATGAACAAGAATATCATTTTCAAGTCTTATTTGAAATTCTAAAAAGACTGGAAGAACCTTACGCCGATGGTTTGCATCACTTGTCTTATGGGATGGTGGAGTTGCCTACGGGCAAAATGAAATCGAGAGAAGGCACGGTAGTAGATGCAGATGATTTGCTTGTAGAAGTGCAAGCACAAGCCAAAGCCGTGGCGGAAGAAAGTGGCGGTTTGGAAGGTTTGGACGAAGATTTGGTGAATACTATTCATTATCAAATTGGGTTGGGCGCATTGAAATTCTTTATTCTAAAAGTTAATCCGAAGAGAGGAATGGTGTTCAATCCAGAAGATCTGTGGATTTACAAGGGCAAACCGAATGTTCGTTCAGTATGCTGCAATGAGAACCAAAGCGATTGCAAGAAGAGCGAAAGGAGTGGATTTGAGCCTAGCTGCCAATTATACCGACGTTCAAGATATTGAACAAGAGCTGCTTTTGACTATTCAACAATTTCCGAAAGTGATTCAAAAAGCGGCTGCGAATTATAATCCTGCCGATGTTGTCAATTATACGTACAATTTGGCAAAGGTCTTTAATCGGTTTTATAACCTTTGTCCTATTCTAAAATCGGACACGCCAGCGGATGCAAAGGCTTTTAGACTGAAATTGAGCAATCTTGCGGGGCAAGTAATGACCACAGGATTGGACTTGATGGGTATAGATGCGCCTGAATATATGTAAAAGTAGTCGTGATTTTGTTTTTTTTTAAAATCATACAAAACGAAAAAACATATTAAAACCTGTCTGCCGACAGGCAGGGCCTGTCTGCCGACAGGCACCCGTCTGCCGACAGGCAGGCCTGTCTGCCGACAGGCAGGCCGCCCCGTATCTGCCGACAGGCCCCCTCTGCCGACAGGCGCGCCCCGTGTCTGCCGACAGGCGGGCCCGTTCTGCCGACAGGCAGGCCTGCGTATCCCTGCCGACAGGCGGGCCTCGTCTGCCGACAGGCAGGCCTGTCTGCCGACAGGCAGCCTGTCTGCCGACAGGCACAATAGGCACAATAGGCACATAGTAAGGTTTTAAGACTATATTTTACTTATTTCAAACTAAAAAGTAGATTTTTTGCCCTGTTTTTAATTTTATTTTTCAAAGAAAAAACGGTTCATTGACAATTTTTGCCAAGATAAAACCCTGAAGGCCTGCCACAGGCAGGCGAGTATCGCCTGCCGCAGGCAGGGGGTTTGAGCAAATAGCATAATGAGATGTTCAAAATACTAAAACAGCCCTTAAAGGGCGATAGATTCCGCCCTTTCAGGGCTATTGTGATGCTTATTTTATTCCACAGGGCGTTGCCCTGTGCTATTGCTTACGCCCCTGCCTGTGGCAGGCAGGCAGGTTCCATGATATTATGCTTTTATTTTGGGCAAGCCCAAAATCTGTATGGTTTTAAATTCTAGGTTTAAGTAATATTGATTTTTCAATTTTAATACGTCGAATAAACTCACCTAACAATGCAGTTGCAATTTAAGCGAAGCAACATTTACAGTAATACAGCGTAATTAATAGTCGTTTTCAACCTATTATTTTTACACACAAAAAAAAATATTGCTATGAAAAGACTATTCGTTTTACTTTTTTTATGTGCTATTTTCCAACAATCCTATGCTTTGAATCCTTCCCGTACTTACAAACAATTGCCCGATAAGTATAATATGAAATACGAAACACACACCGTAGCGACTAAAGATGGTGCAAAACTCAAAGTTTGGTATTTTCCTTATGGCAAGGCTAGAACGTCCAAAATCATTATAATTTGCCACAATGGCGAAGGCAATATGGCAGATTATCTCCGACGAGTGAATCAGTTTGCAAGCATGGGCTACAATGTCGTAACGTTCGATTATCGAGGTTTTGGCGAGAGTAGCGATTTTGAAATAGATAATAATATGTATGTGTATTCGCATTTCGTTACTGATTTGAATGCGATTATTAATTTTTGCAGTAAAAAATCGAGTAATCCCATTGATATTTACGGTTGGGGAATCGGCGCAGGGTTGTCTTTAGGCGTAGGTTATAATCGCTCTGAAATCAGAAAAATCATTGCCGATACGCCATTTTTGAGCATGGAAGATTTAGAAAATCGTTTTGAAAGTTGGGAAAAGCCGATGGAAGTTCCCATCAAGAGTTTCGATAAAAAATATGAGCCGATGAAAATGCTCGACAATCCGCCTGTGACGGCTAAAGGGCAAACCAAAAAGATAAAATTGATAATTGGGAGTAACGATAAAACTTTCAAAAAATCGGATATGGAAAAGTTGGTTAAGAAGCGACCAAAAATATTCGACAAGTCTATCTATGTGGTAGAAAATCCTGATAGAAAAGATAATTTCAAAGTCAGCGAAAGTGCTTATATGAAAGAATTGAAGGTATTTTTAGAATAATTAGAAATAGGGTTGTTTTACTTTTTTTAACTAAAACAACCCTATTTTTTTTCACGAATCCTCAAAATACTTCAACACCTTACCGCCTGCCGATTTGCCGACTACGGCAACCAAATCATCGTAAGTAGCAGCTTTTATTTTCTTGACCGAACCAAAATGCGTCAATAGCTTTTCTGCGGTTTTTTCGCCAATGCCTTCAATTTTTGTCAATTCGGTTTGCGTAAATGCTTTGGAGCGTTTATCTCTATGAAAAGTGATAGCAAAGCGGTGCGCTTCATTTCGGATTTGCTGAATGACTTTGAGCGATTCGGAGCGTTTGTCGATGTATAGTGGAATGCCATCATTTGCAAAAAATATCTCCTCTAGCTTTTTCGCAATGCCGATAACCGTCACTTGGTCAAGGATGCCGAGCGTTTCGAGGCTTTCAACGGCAGAACTCAATTGCCCCTTTCCGCCATCAATCACTATCAGTTGTGGCAAGGGCTTACCTTCTCGCAACAGTCGGCTATACCTCCGATACACGACTTCCGCCATCGAAGCAAAATCATCTGGACCCACTACGGTTTTGATATTGTAATGTCGGTAATCTCGCTTCGCAGGTTTGGCATCTCTGAATACCACCATCGAAGCTACTGGAAACGAGCCTTGAAAGTTGGAATTGTCAAAACATTCGATATGTTTCGGCATCACATCCATTCTCAAATCCTTTTTCATCGTCAGCAAAATGCGCTCAACGGAGGTTTGTTTGCCCGATTTGAGCATTTCTTGCTTTTGTTTTTGGAGCTTGTAGTATTTTACATTTTTGATAGAAAGGTCCAGCAATTTCCGCTTATCACCAATTTTAGGCACAGTCATTTTGATGTTTTCGTCGTAAGACGGTAGCCTAAAAGGCACTAGCACTTCGGGCGCAAGCGAATTGAAACGCTCCCGAATTTCTTGAATCGCATAGGTCAAAATATCAGATTTATCGTTATTGAGGTTTTGAGTGAGTTCTTGCGTGTAAGTGTTGATAATTGCGCCATTCACTACTTTTAGGTAATTGACATACGCCATTTTTTCGTCTTGCTCAATCGAAAATACATCTACATCATAAATATTGGGATTGACCACCGTTGATTTGCCTTGATAATCCTCAAACGCATCCAGTTTTTCTTTTATCTCTTGCGCTTTTTCAAATTCCAAATTTTCAACGTACTCTTGCATCTCTGTTTTCAAATGCTGCTTGACCGAGCCAAAATGCCCTTTTAGCATATTTTTAACCTGATTAATCCGCTCATTATACGCCTCTTCGCTTTCCAAACCTTCGCAGTTGCCTTTGCAATTTTTGATGTGATACTCCAAACAGACTTTGAATTTTTCCTTTTGCAATATTGGATTTTGATAAATTGAAAGTACAAGTCCGCAACGGAAAAAGCCTGCGGATAAGGTCGAGAATGATTTTGATTTGAGTGCGAGAAGTATAGGGCCCAAAATAGTACGAACCGTCTTTTATCACATTGCGAGTGATGAAAACCCGTGGAAAACGCTCTTTTTTGATACAGATATAAGAATAGCTTTTGCCATCTTTGAGTTGGACGTTGTATCGAGGTTGAAATTTTTTAATCAACGTAGCTTCCAAAAGCAAAGCATCTTGTTCGGTTTCTACAATAGTATATTCAAAATGGTCTGCATTTTTGACCAAAGCCACCGTTTTACCTCGTCGGTCTTTGCGCTCACCGAAGTAAGAAGCCAATCTTTTTTTAAGATTTTTCGCTTTCCCTACGTATAAAATCGTGTTTTTTGCGTCTTTAAACTTATAAATACCGGGCTGATGCGGTAGTGTAGGTGCTATTTTTTTATAGTCGTCTGTTGTCAAAATATTAGGATTTTTTACCGTTACTTATTCCATTACTCGCCTTTTGCGTACTTTTCAAGTATGAAATTATATGAAAAAAATTTATATTTTTAAGGTGCGTTAGATAACATAAAGATAGAAATATCGTATGCAGTATTGCAATTATTTAGCAATAGAAACAAAGATATTCAACAATTAGACATCAAATTGTTTGAGTATTCATTTTAATTTTTCAAACTAAATTTTTATGATGAAAACTATTTTAAATACACTTCTTATTGGTTTATTGTTTAGTGTTTTGGTGGCTTGTGGCGGTTCAGAATCTTCTGGCGGCAGTGCTATTATTGATGCCGATGACAAATCTGACAACGTAGATAAAGAGAATTTTTCGGAAACAGAAGTTTTTTATGTCTTGGCAACCAATGGTTTACGAATGCGTGAAGCTCCAGATTTGGATTCAAAAAAGATGGAAGTAGTACCTTATGGCACTCAAGTACAGGTCAATCCATTGGATGCAAAAAGCATCAAAGCTGTAAATGGCTTAGAAGGCGAAATGGTGAAAGTATTCCACGGAAAAGACCAAGGCTATATGTTTAACGGCTATCTTTCGAGTATTCCTGTCCCTCAAAAAGGGCAAGACATGGAAGAATACGCCAAATATTTGAAGCGTAAATCCGTAGATGCAAGCTATGAAACGACAATGGCAGATGATGAAATGTCGTCGGAAGAAATTCTAAAAATTCCAGCTAAAAGTTTTCAAGAAGCCTTACTCATAGGTCAGCGAGTACACTATATGATAGGTTTTGATATTGATATTCCTACTAAAAATGCGAAGACAATGTCTTTCACGTTAGATAAAAAAAGCTACAGTGCAAAGAAAATGAAAGGCATCGAAAAATCTAAACCTTCTGGCACAACAGGCGGTACAGATGATGAATATGATGATTTTTATCAAGGAGACATTGCTTATACCACCGATTTGACTGGTGCTTCCTATTGGAATGTTACCATTGGTTTTAACTTAGATAAAGAGGGTAATTATTCTAGCATAATTATCAATACGGCTTATGAAGGTGGCGCATGGACTTGTACTTTGACCAAAGAAGGCAGCCATTATATATTTAATAAATCAAGTATTGCGGATTAGGGGGGTTGTGATTGTTGTGATTGTTGGATTGTTGGATTGTTGTGATTGTTGTGATTGTTGGATTGTTGGATTGTTGTGATTGTTGGATTGTTGGATTGTTATTGAACATATTTTATAAATAAAATCGCTACTATTCAGCATAGAAAAACCTGCCGACAAAGGCAGGTTTTTCTATTGTGTCTATGTGTTTTTATTTTTTACAGCACCTATAAGGTAAAAAGTTACTAAAAATCACCAAAAGCCGCTTTTAATTCTTTTATAATCACCTCCAAAATCGCCTCTAGCGTTCCGA
>CALOED010000228.1:0-11328 GCA_942492005.1 uncultured Saprospiraceae bacterium | reverse complement strand
TAAAAAACATAGCTGGCAGCTACTATCAGTAGATTTTGAAGTTTTATATCCTTATTAAATACAAACCAATAGAGTAAAAATACTATTGGTAAGAAAATCACAAATTCAAATGAGTTAAATAACATAGGTTTCTGATTCTTTTATTTAACGAGGGCATTCGTAAATATCTAAGTAACATCAAAAAAATAACTTCATCATTTGAACGGCTACTTTTGGCTTTGCTTTACGTTGAAAAAATCTAGGAATAACTCGCTATTCTACGATTTTTCGCCCTGCCTGCCGAGAGGTCTGCTTAATTAAAGCCAAAATTAACTCGTGCAAATGCCAAATTTATTTTTTTACCGTTACAAAATTGATTAATATCTCAATATCTTAGCGAACTCTAACGGTTCTGTACTCAACAAATCCGCAATCATTTTACCTGAATGGCCATTTCCATAAATCAAATCTCTACCATAATGACCATGGGCAATATGTGTTTCAATCGCCTTTTTTATCTCATCACGATGATATGTAACATCTGATACATTCTTGCCTCGCTCTCTTCCGCTTTGTCGAGAACCAATATTTACCACGGGTATTCCCAAATATGAACATTCTCTAATGCCTACGCTGGAGTTGCCTATCAGGCATTGGCTGCTTTTTAGCATTTTGAGAAAGTCCGTTGGTTCCATATTCTTAAAAAATTGGATATGAGACGTATTATTGTGTTCTCTGAAAGAACGGATACCTTTAGATGTGCCGTCTGCACCCGCATCTACATTGGGCCAAAACCAAAACGTTGGCATTTTTAGTGCTTGAATAGCATGAAGCGTTTCTTCGATGTGTTTACGAGATTCGCCATGTTCCGTTGTAACAGGATGCTGCATCACCACAATATAACCATTTGAAATATCTGGCTTGCCGCCTACGCCGCCGTATCGCTGGTAAGGGTCAAAATCCATTGCGTGATTTTCCAATATTTCGTGGGCAATATCAATAGATGGACAACCTGTATTGAAAACCTTTTTAGGAAATTCGCCCATTTTTATGACCCGCTCTTCTGCTCTTTTGGAAGCTACAAAATGTAAATCTGATAGCTTCGTAATAGCGTGTCGCACTTTTTCGTCAATGTTTCCAGTGACTTCACCGCCTTGTATATGCACCAATGGAATATTCATATAAGATGCTGCAATAGCTGTGGACATGGTTTCAAATCGGTCTGCTACTGTCACGACTGCATCTGGAGCAAGTCTTTCAAATACGGAAGCTAGCTCCAAAATACCTAATCCTGTGGTTTTGGCTTGAGCTGCCAAATTTTCACCTTCGAGGATATTAAATACTCTAGCGGCTATCTGAAAACCATCTTTTTCCATGATTTTTACCGCCATCCCGTATCTGTCTAAGAGTGCGGAAGCTGCTACTACTAGCAAAAGCTCTAAATCAGGATGCTCGTCAATGGCTCTAAGAGCAGTTTTTATTCGGCTATAACTCGGTCTTGCCGTAACGACGACGGCTATTTTTCTTTTTGCCATTTCTAATCAATATCTTCTTCGGTGATAAAATCGTATTTGCGTTTTTCTTTGTTCAATGTTTTGCCAATCACGGTTCTGAACTTTGATGCTGCCAAACCATAATTCGCTGGTTTTTTGGCTTCGAGGTCGTCAAAAGTTATTTGATGTCCTTTTGGCAAATCTTTATTGACTGCTAACGATTTTTCAAATATTTTTTTCAATCCTAAATAAGGCGAATTGTCTGTTTTATCTATCGGATGATTGAGTGCAGTGCGGATAAATCGCACGCCTTCTACCATTTGTTTTGTTTCATCAATTGTGAGCGAAGAAGTAGCATCTGGTCCAAACATTCTTTTATCAAATACAACATGAAACTCAAGTAATTCTGCGCCTAATGCTGCTGCTGCTACACCTGTATGAATACTCGAAGTGTGTTCGGATAAGCCAATTTTAGCATCAGGGTATCTTTCTTTTAATACCTGAATGACGTTCAATCCTATTCGTTCTGCTGGCGTAGGGTAGCTAGTTGTGCATTGAAGAATAGAAAGGTCGTTGCCAAAAGATTGAATAAACGCCACGGCTTCGTCTAGTTCAGAAAGAGAACTCATGCCCGAAGATAGAATGATGGGTTTGCCTGTTTTGGCTATTTTTTCGAGCATCAAAAAGTTATTGACTTCGCCCGAGCCAATTTTATATCTCTTCACGCCTATCTCTTCCAACAAATCAACGGCGGCTTGCGAAAACGGAGAAGACATAAATTCAATACCAACTTCATCGCAATGCGCTTTGATGCCTACCCATTGGTCTTTTGAGAAAGACATTCGCTTCCAATAATCAAAACGAGTATCGTCTTCGTAAGAAAATTTCACTCGAAACGGCTCATAAATGCTACTTTCCGCTTCTGCAATATGGGTTTGAAACTTGATAGCATCTACCCCAGTAGTCGCTACGGCATCTATATAAGAATGTAATATGCCCAAACTTCCTTCGTGTGCTTGTCCTATTTCCGCTATTATAAATACATTTTTATTCATTCGCTTGCTTCTTTTGATAATTCTTAGACTCTCAATAAATTTGGCGCATTTTACTTAGAATACCACGCATGAGACTTCTCTAATCCTTCTTCTACCGATATTTTCGGTTCGTATCCAAGTTTGGCTTTTGCCTTTGAAATATCTGCCAAAGAATGAGGAATATCTCCTATTCTATGTGGTCCGTGAAGTACATCAATAGGCGTATTGGTCAGTTTTTTGATATTTTGCCAAAGCTCCAACAATGTGGTTTTGCTTCCACAGGCAATATTATAAATCTGATTGACCGCTTCGTTATTTTCCGTAAACAAACTAAGCAGATTTGCGTGTACTGCATTATCTACATAAGTAAAATCTCGGCTGTATGAACCATCGCCATTGATAGTAGGTGGGTTTTGTTTGATAGCTCTATCAAAAAAGATAGGAATCACAGCAGCATACGCTCCTCTAGGGTCTTGCTTCGGTCCAAAAATATTAAAATATCTCAGCCCTATATATTCTATTCCGTATAAATCAGCGTAAACGCTTGCGTAAAGTTCGTTTACATATTTCGTGACGGCATACGGAGAAAGAGGCTTCCCGATGCGGTTTTCTACCTTTGGCAATTCTTTGCTATCCCCATAAGTAGAAGAGGATGCCGCAAATACAATGCGTTTAATCCCTGATTCTTTTGCTGCTGTAAAAACGTTTAAAAATCCTGTGATATTTACATTATTGGTAGTGATAGGGTCTTTTATAGAACGAGGAACAGAGCCTAAAGCCGCTTGATGAGAAATCAAATCAATGCCTTTGCAAGCATCCATACAACTTTCATAATTTCTAATATCTCCTTCTATAAATTGAAATTTCGGATTCTCAATAAACTCTTCAATATTATGGCGAAACCCAGTGGCAAGATTATCAAATACTCTGACTAATCCTACTCTTTCGTCTTTGAGTAATGCTGCTACCAGATTAGAACCTATAAACCCTGCACCACCTGTAATTAGGATGTTTTTTTTCATTTTTACTTAAATAAAAGACTTAGTACCGTGTTTCAAAAATTATTTAAGGTAAGAATGGCGTAGTCATGTTCATATTTGTAGCAAGATTTAACGGGGTTTACAAAAGGGCTTTAGCCTATATTTTCATCTACAAATATGGTCAGAGTTACCACTCTTTAACATTAAGAAACTTTTGTTACGCTGTACTAAGGAACAACGAGAATTAAAATATATTTTTTTTACGTTCCTAAGGAATAATAAATTACACTCTAAATTATATATCAGCAGCCGTTTCTTGATATTGCTGTATCAATGAGTAAATGAGCAAATTCCTAATAATCAATTAGGCCTCACTTGTAAGAATCAACATTTATATTTTCACTAATACTTAGATTAAAAAGAAACGGCTGGCATTGGAATGAAGTCAATCTATTTTGTAAAATAATTGACTGACTGGAATTTTATTTGACTACTGTTTTAAAATAATCATACGTTCGCTGCAATCCTTCTGCACGGTCAATTTTTGGTGTCCAACCCAATATTTCTTTGGCTTTAGTAATATCTGGCTTTCTTACTTTCGGGTCATCTTTTGGTAAACCTTGAAATGTAAGTGTCGCTTCAGGGTTGTTTACTATTTCCATGACCTCTTTCGCTACGCCCAATATCGAAATCTCAACAGGATTGCCAATATTGACAGGCAAATGATAGTCGCTCAACAACAGTCTATAAATACCTTCTACCAAATCATCTACGTAGCAAAAAGAGCGAGTTTGTGAGCCATCACCAAAAATAGTAATGCCTTCTCCTCTGATGGCTTGCGAAAAGAATGCAGGCAATGCTCGTCCGTCATTTACTCGCATTCGAGGCCCATAGGTATTAAAAATACGAATGATTCTGGTTTCGATGCCATGATAGTTATGGTATGCCATGGTCATAGCTTCTTGAAATCTTTTTTCGCTTCATCATACACGCCTCTTGGTACAATTGGGTTTACATTGCCCCAATATTCTTCCGTTTGAGGATGTATCAATGGGTCGCCATAGACTTCGGAAGTAGAAGCTATCATGAATCGAGCTTTCTTCACTCTTGCCAATCCAAGCAAATTGTGCGTCCCCAGTGAGCCTACCTTCAAGGTCTGAATAGGCATTTTCAGATAATCAATTGGGCTTGCAGGCGAAGCAAAATGAAGGATATAATCCAGTTTGCCTGGTACGTGAACGAATGTTGAAACATCGTGATGATAAAATTCAAACTGCTCCAATGGGAACAAATGTTGAATATTATCTAAATTTCCTGTTATCAAATTGTCCATACCGACTACTTGGTAGCCTTCTTTTATAAATCTGTCGCAAAGGTGCGAGCCTAAAAATCCGGCTGCTCCTGTTATAAGTATTCTTTTCACAATAGTTTAAATTGGTTAGTTTTACAATGTTACAGTGTTTCGTCCGATGCTTTCATAATGAAATCCTTTCTTTTTCATTCGGTCAGTACTGTATAAATTTCTACCATCAAAAATTAATGGCTGCTTGAGTAATTCTTTGATTACATTAAAACTCGGTGTGCGGAATACGCTCCATTCTGTAACGATAGCCAGCGCATCTGCTCCGATAAGTGCTTCGTATTGGTCAGAGGCATAACCGATTTTATCACCAAAAATTGCTTTAATATTATCCATGGCTTCTGGGTCAAAAACCGTCAATGATGCGCCTGCATCCAATAATCCGTTAATTGTACGAATGGAAGATGCTTCTCGAACGTCGTCGGTATCAGGCTTGAAGGCAAGCCCCCAAAGTGCTATTTTCTTACCGCTCAAATCCTTTCCAAAATGGTCAGTGATTTTTTCTACTAATCGGCTTTTCTGCCCTTCGTTTACTTTCATCACTGATTTCAATATCCTAAAATCGTAATCACTTTCTTCTGCCGTTTTGGCAAGTGCTTGAACGTCCTTTGGAAAACAAGAACCGCCATAGCCTATGCCGGGAAACAAAAAGCGTTTGCCGATTCTGGTATCACTTCCCATTCCAATGCGTACTTGGTCCACATTTGCGCCTACCTTTTCGCAAAGGTTAGCGATTTCGTTCATAAAAGTAATACGAGTAGCTAAGTAAGAATTGGCAGCGTATTTGGTCATTTCCGCCGAGCGTTCGTCCATAAAAATAATAGGATTGCCTTGGCGAACAAACGGCTCATAGAGTTGGTGCATGATGTTTCTTGCCTTTTCGGAAGTCGTTCCTATCACTACTCTATCTGGCTTCATGAAATCATCAACCGCTACACCTTCTCTCAAAAATTCTGGATTTGATACTACATCAAACAATTTCTTGCTCAGGTTAGTGGCTAAGGCTTCGTGTACTCTTTCTGATGTGCCTACGGGTACGGTGCTTTTATCTACTATCACCTTGTAGTCCGTAATTATCGTACTCAAATCCTTTGCTACGCCTAATATATATGACAAATCAGCCGAACCATCTTCGCCCGGAGGAGTGGGTAAAGCAAGAAAAATAATCTTTGCGTTTTTAACTCCTTCCGCAAGATTAGTCGTGAATTTCAAGCGACCTTGCTTTGTATTTCTTTCAAACAACAATTCGAGACCTGGCTCAAAAATAGGAACTTCGCCATTTTTCATGCGTTCTACTTTCTTTTCATCTATATCTACACATACGACGTTGTTGCCTGTTTCGGCAAAACAAGTTCCTGTTACTAAACCAACATAGCCAGTTCCTACAACTGCAATATTCATAATTTTTTAAGTTTGATTTTTTGTGTCTTAATTATTCAAAAAAATAATATAACCAACACCTAAGTGCCGAGTTATATTTATTTTTTTTTATCTATTTACCGAATGGATATTTTGATGCTGGCAATTTGCACAATGGTCGATAATTGCCTTTAATGCCAATGAAAGTTTTGGTGTGCAATGCTATAAAATGCGAAATTTTTCGTGTCGAGTTCACTATTATCAGAGCATTAAGATAAAACACCTTTATTTAATTTTTTATAATTGTCTATTAGATTTTATTCACAAAACTAAATTCTATTACATAACTAACTGATAATGAAGATAGACAAAGCGACTTCGCCGTTTTGTGAATAATGGCTATTTCTAATTGGAATTATTTACATCGCTTTTTCCAATGACTTTAATTATTTTATTTTCTCTTAAAAACCTATTTCAGGTTAAGAAAATTCTACCTATTTTGATACTGCTCTTCGTAATATTTCTTGTAGTTTCCCGATGTTACATTCTCTAACCAATCTGTATTTTCTAAATACCAATCTATGGTTTTGCTTAATCCTTCTTCAAACTGAAGAGAAGGTTTCCAGCCTAATTCTTTTTCTAGCTTTGAGGCATCTATCGCATAACGCAAATCGTGTCCTGCTCTATCTTTTACGAATGTAATGAGCCGCTCTGATGCGCCCTTTTCTCGTCCGAGTTTCTCATCCATCAAGCGGCACAGCAAGCGAATAAGCTCTATATTTTGCCATTCGTTGTGTCCGCCTATGTTCTAGGTTTCGCCCGATTTGCCGCCATGAAAAATAACATCAATTGCCTTTGCATGGTCTTCTACCCAGAGCCAATCTCTTACGTTTTCGCCTGTTCCGTAAACGGGTAGCGGTTTTTGGTTGATGATATTATTTATAAAAAGCGGAATGAGTTTTTCAGGAAACTGAAACGAGCCATAATTATTGGAGCAGTTAGAAATCATCACTGGCATTTTGTAGGTGTGATGATAAGCTCTCACCAGATGGTCGGAGCTGGCTTTGGATGCCGAATATGGGCTACGAGGGTCGTAAGCCGTTGTTTCTAAAAACATCTCATTGCCCAAACTCAATGAACCATATACTTCATCCGTCGAAACGTGATAGAATGTTTTATTATCAAAATTGTTTTTCCAGAAAGTTTTGGCTACTTGAAGCAAGGTAGCTGTACCGAGTACATTCGTTTGAATGAATGCCAGTGGCTCTGTAATTGACCTATCTACGTGCGATTCGGCGGCTAAATGAATAACACTATCAAAACTATACTTCTCAAAAAGAGATTGAATAAATTCTAAATCGCAAATGTCTCCTTTTTCAAAGGTGTAATTATCTGCGTTTTCAATGTCTTTTATATTTTCAAGATTACCGGCATACGTCAGTTTATCAAGGTTTACGATTTTGTAGTTTGGATATTTATTGACCAATAACCGCACTACGTGCGAACCTATAAATCCTGCTCCGCCAGTCACTAATATATGTTTATCGTAAGTTTTCAAGCTATTTTATTTTTTTCACCCAGCCCCATGCCGTTTTCATAATATCTTCTACGGTGTATTGAGGTTGCCATCCTAAGTGATTTTTAGCTTTTGAATAGTCGGCATATACCGCTACTACATCACCTGCTCTTCGCTCACCTAATTCGTAGTTGAGTTTTACGCCGGTTGTACTTTCAAAAGCATTTATCATTTCCAATACCGTAACGCCTTTGCCTGCACCTAAGTTAAAAATATCGCAATTCTTCTCTGCGGTTTCTCCATTTAAGAGGTATTCTACGCTTTTGGTGTGGGCGTTTGCCAAATCCATTATAAAAATATAATCCCTAACACATGAGCCATCTCTAGTATCGTAATCCGTACCAAATACCATTACTTTTTCCCTTTTGCCTAATGCGGTATCCGTTATGACGGGTACTAGCGAAACGGGCTTATCGTAAGGTTTTTCGCCAATGAGTAGGCTAGGGTGCGCTCCCGCAGGATTAAAATATCGAAGTATAATGCTATTCAACTTAGGATGCGCCTTATAGAAATCTTGAATGATGTATTCTGCTACTTGTTTGGTACGAGCATACGGGCTTTCGGCTTCTTTCAGTGGTGTGTTTTCTGTTACTGGTAGTTCTTCGGCATTGCCATATACAGAACAAGAGGATGAAAATATAAAGTTAGGAATCTCATATCTTTTGACGCAATCCAATAAGTTGAGCAAGCTAACGGTATTGTTTTGATGATACAAAAGCGGTTGTTCTGTTGATTCTCCAACACTTTTCAAAGCTGCAAAATGAATAATAGCAACTATATCCTGATGAGTTTCAAATAACTGTCGAGTAGCTTCTAAATCACATAAATCAACGGGATTGTTTTCAACCGTTTTGCCTACAATTTGAGAAACCCCTTCCAAAATTTGATTATTTGAACGGATATTGTTATCCAGACAAACGACATCAAAGCCATGTTCTATCAAATCCACTATTGTATGACTGCCAATATATCCGCATCCTCCTGTTACCAGTATCTTCATTATTTTCTTTTAAACACTAAAGCTATATAATCATACCCGCAGCTACCGTTCTATTAGTGCCTTCGTCTATCAAAATGATACTTCCTGTAATCCTATTCTTACGATAAGAATCTGTAAATAACGGCTTTGTGACTCTCAATACCACTCTACCAATATCATTCATGTTTATGGTATTATTTTCTAAATCCCTATGCAAAGTATTGATATCCAGTCGATACCTTACCTCTTGTACTATACATCTTGCTTCTTGTGTTGTGTGCCGAATGGTGTATCTCCCTTTTGGTCGCAATGGTTTTACGCCGTCAAACCAACACAACATTACATCTACATCTTGTATCGTTTTGGGCTGATTATTTATTCTTACAATCATATCGCCCCGACTCAAATCATAATCATCCTCAATAAGAAAGGTGACGGATTGCGGTGGAAATGCTTCTTCTACCTCTCCGTCAAACGTATTGATTTTTGAAATCTTGGTTGTAAAACCTGACGGTAAAAGCATTACTTCATCTCCTTTTTTGAAAATACCGCCTGCTACTGTACCGGCATAACCTCGATAATCGTGAAAATCATCGGTGTTTGGTCGAATGACCAATTGTACTGGAAAACGTGCGTCTATGAAGTTTTGGTCACTTGCGATATGAACGTTTTCTAAGTAGTACATCAATGTAGGGCCTTCATACCAAGGTGTTTTCTTAGAACGATTGACTACATTATCTCCCAAAAGTGCTGACATTGGAATAAAATGGACATCTTTAACATCCAACTTTGCAGCAAATTTTTCAAAACTATCTTGAATTTGATTGTAAGTTTCTTCTGAAAAATCAACTAAATCCATCTTATTAATACAAACTACCAAATGTGGAATTTGCAATAAAGATGCGATAATTGCGTGGCGGCGAGTCTGTTCTACTACGCCATGACGAGCATCAATCAAAATCAAAGCAACATTGGCAGTAGAAGCCCCTGTTACCATGTTTCGAGTGTATTGAATATGCCCCGGAGTATCGGCAATAATAAATTTGCGCTTAGGCGTAGCAAAATAGCGATAAGCCACATCAATGGTAATGCCTTGCTCTCTTTCCGATTTCAAACCATCCGTCAATAAAGCTAGGTTCACTCCTTCTTCTCCTCTTCGTTCGGTTACATCTTTAATAATCTGATACTGGTCTTCAAAGATGGATTTGCTATCGTATAATAAACGACCGATAAGCGTACTCTTTCCGTCATCTACGCTTCCTGCCGTTGTAAATCTTAATAATTCCTGTTCCACTATATAATGAGTTTAGACGTTTTTAAAATAAAGAAAATTAGAAATAACCGTGTACTTTACGGTCTTCCATTGCCGTTTCGGAGCGTTTATCATCTGCTCTACCACCTCGTTCAGTCATGCGAGTAGTAGCTACTTCTTCGATGATTTTTTCGAGCGTATCTGCTTCCGATTCCCAAACGCCCGTACAAGTCGTATCGCCAATAGTTCTACATCTGACCATCATTTCCACTACTTCCTCTTCGGGTCTTTTGTTGATGTGCGAAGAATCGGCGAGCAAAATGCCATCTCTTTTGAATACTCTGCGTTTGTGCGCATAGTACAATGAGGGCAATTCTACGTTTTCCATTGCTAAATATTGCCAAACGTCTAACTCTGTCCAGTTACTGATTAGGGGGTATAGCCGCCCCAGTCCCTCGGTCAGTCGTTCGCCGGCAGTCAGTCGTCCGGCAACATCGGTTGGCAGACCCGCGTCGCCGGGTCCGTCGCGTCCGAGCACGGGCGTCCGTCCCGGCACCGGTGTCAGTCCCGGGACGGGAGGCGGGCAGAGGCCTGCTGTTGGCGCGCGACCATCCTCCGGCCAGTTGCAGAGTTTCTTGGACATCCCTGCGGCGGGAGCGGCCCGCCCCGGAACGCAGCCTGCATCTCGTCCGGGGGGGTGCTGCGGCGGAATTCGAGTGGATCGGGACCGAACGTCGGAACGCTTCCTGGGACGGGCCAACGACCTGGCGGCAAGTACACGTACCCCTGGCGGCAATCGACCGAATGCCCAGAACCGGCCGAGCAGGATCGGGCAAAATCGGCAACAGTGGCAAGACAATCGCGTCCAGCGCCGAGACGAAGTGCGCAATCAAGTGCGGGAGAACCATCCAAGACTCGATTTCTGGTCCGGATCACCCTTGGGTGGGCAGGTTGGCGTATCCGCGCCTTTGCCCCCTATCGCTGGGCGACGTGGGGCCGCGGTTACGGGATGGGTCGGCGACGGTTGGAACGAGGCCTTTCTGCTTACAGCTATGGAGAAAACGTGTATTACCAAGACGATTCGGTCTACTACGGCGAACAAGCCACGGCCACCGCCGACGAGTATGCACAGCAGGCCGAAGCGATTGTCGCCGAGCGCACAAGATCGCCGCAGATAAGGCCGAGTGGATGCCCCTTGGGCGTGTTTGCGGTGACGCCCGACGGCCAGGAAGCCGGTCCCGATCCCACGCTGTTTCTGCAACTGGCCATCAGCAAAGAAGGCGTCATCACCGGGACGCTGCAGCAACACGGCCACC
>CALOED010000227.1:0-4184 GCA_942492005.1 uncultured Saprospiraceae bacterium | reverse complement strand
AAGGAGGAGGAAAACGGGCAGATTGTTGAGTTTGATTCTAAGGAGAAAGATATGCCTATCAATGATTTTAGAACCCGAATGCTTTATAGTATGCTGGGGTATAAATTCGATATGGGATTGAATGATTTGGGGCAAATTACGAGCTTTACAGGTACGGATGGTTTGTTGAATTTGATTGTAAATGACCCCGAATTGGGATTATCTGTGTGGGATAAGCAAGAAGTGAAAGCTAGTATGATTAACGTTATCAATGATGATGTTTTTCGTCAATCGCTTGGTCAATATTTTATTTATATTCCCGAAAGAAGCATTGTAGTAGGCGATTCGTGGGGGGCAAAAGCCAAAATTAAAAGTTTTGGATTAGTATCGAATTATGAGTTCACTTACCTCAAAAAAGCAGGAAATCAATTGATTATCAAAGTAGAAGGAAATATTGGCAGTGAAGGCGAAGATGGTAAAATAGAATATGGTGAAATGAGTATTAACTTCGATATGACAGGGCCAATTAATGGCGTTATCAAGATAGATGCGAACACGGGTTGGCTGCTAGATTATAATGTGAGAATGGAAATGGCAGGAAAACTTAAAGTAGAAATAGAAGAGGAAACTATAGAATCTGATATGGAAATTAAAATTCAAACGTCATTTAAGCTCATTGAAGAATAATCAACTTAGATTCCTCAAGCGGCTTCGGTACTTGTTTTAGCACCAAAACCGCTTGAGAATTAGTTTTCAACCTGAAACTAATCTTTCAAAAAAGGCAAAATCACTGTCACCGTAGTCCCTTCATTTTCAATACTTTCTACCTTAATATTACCCCGATGCAGTTTTACAAACTCATTAGCCACCACCAAACCCATACCCGTACCGGGAATACCGCCAACGTTTTTAGCCCTAAAAAATGCTTCAAAGAGGTTTTCACGTTCTGCTTCGGGAATGCCGATGCCAAAATCTTTAACTTGTATTTTCACTTTTCTTGTATCAAATTGTAAATGCAAATTGGGATTGGGTTTGTCTTTTGAATATTTAAAAGCATTTGACAATAAATTAGAAACTACATGACTCATCATATACTTATCAATCGGAGCATCAAAAGGTGCACCCGACACCGAAAAATCTACCGTTCTGCCATCTGGTTCATTACTAAAATGGTCTTGAATAATCTGTTTGGCCCATTGCACCAAGTCCGTATTTTGAATATTAGCAATTGCTTTTTCGGTTTCTGCTTTGCCCAAAATCAAAATATCGTTCATCAAAGCGTTCAGCCTATCTACTTCGGTAGTAATGCGTGCCGTTTGTCGTCCGATGCTAGTAGCTATTTTGCCGTTTAGGTGTTCTTGATATACGTTCAAAAGCTCCGTACTGGCTAGAATGGCGGTCAATGGTGTTTTGAACTGATGCGAAGCCATAGTGATAAATTGACTTTTCATCTTGTTGAGTTTGCGCTCTTGCTCTATCGCCTGATGAATATTACTAATATCACGACTGATACCAACTAAGCCTACTAACTGACCATCGGCATCAAAAAACGGTGCTTTGATAGTCGATAAATAAATGTTATTCCTATTGTTTAGCACGATAACTTCATCGGTAACTACGGTTGCTTTATTTTCAAAAACTTCTTTATCCGTATTTTGTATTTCTGCCTGTCTTTCCTCCGAGAATAGTTGGGCATCAGTCTTTCCGATAATTTTGTCTTCTGCCAAACCGACAAATGTGCTAAAAGCGAAATTACAACCAATGTAAGAGCCGTCAATTCCTTTGTAATACAAGGCATCTGGAATAGAATTAATCACCGCTTTTAATTTCTCTTCGCTCGAAGCTAGGGCTTTTGCTCGTTCGGCCACGAGTTGCTCCAATTCTTGCTTCGTAAAATGCTCCTCGGTTATATCTTGCATGACAAATAAGTCAAACTCCTCGAAGAGAATCATTTTCATTTTCACAAATCTAATTTCGCCATCCTTCCTAGTCAATTTGATTTCGCCGCCAAAAGAAGCAACCTCGTTAATACGGGCTTCTTTTATCAATTCTTTTCGCTTTTTTAGAATTTCTCTACGGGCTTTTTCATTAGGAATTACCGTATTCATAAACGAAACATCAGAATAGATATGCTCTAAATCGTAACCAGTGATTTCTTCTAAATAATGATTGGTATAAATAATTTTTCCGTCCTTAGTCACTTGCGTGATAGAGAGAGGCGTGTTTTCAATCAGCCTTCGGAGTTTGGCTTCTTCGAGTTTTCTAATCGAGCTATCGTGATAAAAAATGACCTTGTACGGTATGTTATTAAATTCAAAATCATTGGCTTCTACGTCTCTTAGTAGGATATCTCCGCTTTCATTAATTAGCGGCACATCCAGTTCCTTGCCTTGCGAAAGGACTCTTCGGGTATCGCCTTCAGTGTACTGAAACATCTTGATAGGCTGCCCAACAAGTTCGCTCAATGGAAAACCTAACATATTTGAAAATGCCTCATTGGTGAATACAACCCGCTCATCCTTGTCTCTGACTACGGCTATGGGCGTTTTGGTGAAGTTGGCAATAGTCTGTTGAAAATTTCTTAAAAAACCTAATTCGCTCTCGCCTTTAGCAATTTTCACTTCTTGAAATTGGAAGAACTCCATAAAATAATACAACGTAAAACTAGCAAACACAAAACCCAAAACTGGAGGAATCAACTGAAAGGTAAGCGTTGGGTTTTCGATAGAATTGCCTATCCAGTGCGAATAGGAGTTGAAACCCGAAAAGAAAAAGGCAAACATACTAAAAGCCACCCAAAACAATCCAATATCTCTTCGCTTCTGAATAAAATTGAGAAAATAGGCGATAAATCCAAAAAAGATAAAATTATAGTTAAAAAACCCATCATAATGCTCTAATAGTGCAGCAGATAATGATTGTAATTGCAGCATCGCCATCATAAAATTGATGAACCAGTTGATGCGATTATTGCGAAACATCCAAATACTGACAGTTGTAAAAATAGTAACTACGCCCATCGTTAAATAGCCTCTAGTAGCACTGCCCGCCAATAGCGAAGCCGTAATAATAATTGCCCCCAGAACAGTAATAAGCGTAAATAAGGCTCGACAGAACCTTAACAAAGTATCTTGATTGCTTCTATCCATTAGATAATAAATTATATGTTGCCAATGATGGAAGAATAATATTAAGAAAAAAAGATGAGATAGCGAGTTCAGAGAATGATAAAAACTGAACGTGGAAGGCTGCACTTTATTTCAAGACGAGATAACAGATAAAAAAAGGGTCGAACACCTATTTAAAAGTATTCGACCCTTTTTCTGAAAAACAAATCAATCAAGCTATAATCTTACAAATGAATAACTTCATCGTAAGCCGCTGCCGCTGCTTCCATAATTGCCTCACTCATCGTTGGATGCGGGTGAATAGATTTGATAATTTCGTGTCCCGTAGTTTCTAATTTTCGAGCCACTACCACTTCTGCTATCATCTCTGTAACGTTCGCTCCTATCATGTGCGCACCTAGAAATTCGCCATATTTTGCATCAAATACTACTTTCACGAAGCCGCCTTTTGCGCCTGCCGCACTCGCTTTGCCCGATGCAGAGAATGGGAATTTTCCTACTTTTACTTCATAACCAGCCTCCTTAGCTGCCTCTTCGGTATAACCTACCGATGCGATTTCAGGCACACAGTACGTACAGCCCGGTATGTTGTTGTAATCAATTGGCTCAGGATGGTGTCCAGCTATTTTCTCCACGCAAGTGATGCCTTCAGCACTCGCAACGTGCGCCAAAGCAGGCCCTTCCACGATGTCGCCAATCGCATAAATACCCGGAATATTGGTTTGGTAATACTCATCTACCTTCACCATTCCTTTTTCTACTATCACGCCCACGTCTTCCAATCCGATGCCTTCTGTATTCGGCGAAACGCCCGTAGCAGAAAGTACCACATCGCATTCAATAGTGGTTTCTTTGCCTGTTTTGTTGTTTTTATAAGTTACCTTGCAGCCTTCGCCCGAAATATCTACGGACTGAACAGCAGTATTGCCCAAAATGGTCATGCCCGCTTTCTTGTAGGTTTTTTCTAATTCCTTAGAAATTTCCTTATCCTCACGAGGCACAAGACCGTGCATATACTCGATAATAGTCACTTTCGTGCCAATGGTATTATAAAAATAAGCGAACTCCACACCGATA
>CALOED010000226.1:0-9857 GCA_942492005.1 uncultured Saprospiraceae bacterium | reverse complement strand
TGTTTGATGGCTTGTTTTTGTTTTGGGATTTGGAGTAGCCAAGCGTGTTTTTTTATTTTTTTTATAAAAATCAACCGAACTAGGAATATTAATATCAAAAGTATCTTGATAATCTTTGCCGTCCGTAATGATAAAAGTTCGTTGGGAGGTGGTATCGGTGTACCAAAAATGCAACGTATCTTTGCCTTGTTCAACATTATCTGTAATAAAACTCGGCTCAACCTTAACTTGCAAAGTATCAAAAAGCGGCTGATTATAAACAAAACGCAAATGCCCAAAGTCTTTCGTAACGTTGGTCATTCTGCGCAAAGCAGGCGTGGGTTTGAATAACAATAAATTAATGGAATTGGTAAAACTATCCGCCACAATGATATTGTCAAACAAGAAACCAACTTTCTCATTTTCATTATCATACAAATAATTAAAATTTTCATCCACCAATGCCAATACTTTGAACGTATCGCTTTTGATATAAGGAATTTTAAATTTGCCCTCCTTGTCCGTGCGAGCGAAATAAAACGGGCGTTCAGTCCGCACTACCGTATCCGAAAGGTTATCATATAACATCACCAGCACATCGGCAGCCCCTTTTTCCGTTTCAATGTCAATTACTTTTCCTTTTACCTCCAAAGAATCGATGTAGCTTCCTGTAGAAAACACAAACCTCAAATTTTTGGCAGGATTGCGCTCTCGGTAGTCTTGCACTCCTTTTCCGAAATTGATAACATAAGTGGCATTCTCTCTCAGCGTTTCTTTTTCTAAATTCAAAATCACCTGCTTGCCCTTCATTTTAATATCCAACGGATTGCGAAAAGGCGGAGACACCACCACTTGCACCGTCGGTTGATTCAGTTGTATCCATTCATCGAATGTCAAGATGATTTTTTGCGCCTTGAAATTGGTCGAAAGATTGGGCGTAGATTTCTCAACGACAACCTTCGGAGCAATTGTGTCCTTTATTCCACCCGTAGGTGCTACTATTTTGGCGCAACCCGCTGTACTCAACAGCCAAGCTGCCGTGAATAACATCAAAGCCAAGCACCAAAAACCCTTTTGTATCAGATTTATCATATTGTTCAAAAAATAATCCTTGTGAAAAGATTGATTATTGCCAGTTTATTCCTAACTTTTTATAACATTTGAGAAGGAAATTGATTCTAATGAAAAAACGAATACTTACCTACTTTTCAATATTTCATTGTTTCAAATCTTCCCAAAAGTTATAAGTACATTTATTCTTAACTCCTTAACTAAAAAATCAAGACATCTCGCTGCTTATGAAAGTGTTAAATACCTTATTAGCTCCATTTGCTTCCATTGGAAATGCGATTGCAAAAATAGTCGGACAATCCGATAAACCGAAAGATAATTCCAACGAACCTAAAAAGTTTGGAACATTTCAGGGCGTTTTCACCCCAACTGTTTTGACCATCTTAGGCGTTATTATGTATCTGCGCCAGCCTTGGGTAGTCGGAAATGCTGGCGTTTTTGGTGCGCTTTTGATTGTGTTACTTGCCGTCAGCATTACGCTGTGTACCTCGTTATCAATGGCTTCTATGACCACTAATATTCGAATTGGAAGAGGTGGCGCATTTTCTATTATTTCTCAATCGCTGGGATTGGAAGTAGGCGGAAGTATCGGTTTGCCCTTGTATTTTGCACAAGCATTTGCTGTGGCGATGTACGTTTTTGGTTTCAGAGAAGGCGTAGAATGGCTGCTCATGAAGGTAGTCAGCGACCCGCAAGCCGTTTTAACTACCGAATTATCTTGGATTATCAACTTCGGTACGTTTCTCATCGTATTTGGCATCGTACAAGTCAGCACCGATTTTGCTTTTAAAATCCAATACGTACTCATGGCGTTGGTCGGAGCGTCTATCCTTTCCATTTTTGGCGGATTACTCAAAGTAGATATTTCTACGCAATGGGAAAACATCTATTGGGTAGGCGATTTTGATGCAGGCAATAACTCTTTTTGGGTGGTATTTGCGGTTTTTTTCCCTGCCGTGACGGGAATTATGGCGGGCGCAAATATGTCGGGCGAACTCAAAAATCCACGCCAATCCATTCCTAACGGCACTTTAAGCGGTGTCTTGCTGACCACAGTTGTTTATATTGTATTCATATTTGTGGCGGCACTCCTAGCCGACAGAAACGATTTGATTACGGATTATAATATTTTCATGGAGCGTTCTTACTGGTGGCCAGTCGTTTTGGTGGGTTTGCTCGGTGCTACGCTTTCTTCGGCTTTGTCGTCGTTTGTAGGTGCGCCACGGATTTTAGCTGCATTAGGCGAATTTAATATTTTACCTAAAAGCGAGTTTTTTGCTAAAACCAACAAAAAAGGCGAACCACAAAATGCCGTTTATTTCACCGCAGTCATTGTCTTTTTATCTTTATTGGCAGGAGATTTAAATGCCATTGCACCACTTATTACTATGTTTTTTATGATAACTTATGCCATGATAAACGTAGTAGTCCTCATTGAACAAAGTTTGGGTTTGCCGAGTTTTAGGCCGACTCTCAAAGTTCCATTTATTGTGCCTTTGCTCGGTACTATCGGTTGTATTTTCGTGATGTTTATTATCAATTCTACCTTTGCGCTTATTTCAATGGGGCTAGTAATTGCCTTTTATGGTTACTTATTGAGAAGAGAATTGAAAGGACAGAAGGGCGACGCTCGAAGTGGTTTGTTTACTGCGTTGGCAGAATGGGCCACTAAAAAATCCAATGAATTATCTCCTAAAAAAGAAGCTCGTGCATGGCAGCCCGAGTTGCTAGTTCCCGTAGAATTTGCGAAAGAGCTACGAGGCGCATATCGAATTTTGTACGCACTTACCTATCCGAAAGGCTCTATCAAAGTGTTAGGCATGAAAACTTCTGATAACGAAGAACGCCTTGAAAGCTATTTGCCCAACCTGATGAAAACTTTCAATGATGCTAAAATAGCTTCGTCGCATAGTTTTATTGACGGCAATGATTATGGCAAAATCGTAGGCGTAAGTATGCAAGCCCTTCGCACTGCTTTTTTCAAACCCAATACTGTGTTTCTCAAACTTGACGAACGAGCGCACCACAAAGGCGAAGACTATCAATCGATTGTGAAGCAAGCACAGGCGCACGATTGGGGCGTGATTTTCTTTGCGCCTTACGAAACAGGGCTGGGAATAGAAAAAACCATTAATATTTGGCTCAATTATATTCCTGATAATTGGGAAGATCAACTGGATTTAGGCAATAATGATTTAGCCATTTTGGCGGGGCTGATTATTCATAAAAACTGGAAAGGTCGCCTCAATCTGATTAAAATCATTGATGATGATAACCTAGAAGATGCCTTTGTACTTGAACACGTACTTCGTATCAAAGAATTGGCTCGTATTCCTAAAACGACTACCATTCAGCTCGTCCGAAAGTCGGACAAAATGTGGGATGAAGCTATTCAAGCGGATTTGAATATATTGGGCATTCAAAAATTGGATTTAGATATTGATTATCTGAGAACTATTCCAGATTTATTGAGGTCGAGTTGCTTGTTTACCGTCGATAGCGGAGAGGAAAACGCTTTGGTGTAGGAAATAAAAAACCGAAGTGGTTTCAATTAAAAATGAAACCACTTCGGGACAAACGGTAAAATGAAACATGAATGTAATAGCTCATGTTATGCAATAGGCATCATCTCATTTTAAATCGTAGAACATACTACTATACATTTTGGGTATAGGTTGATTTTCAGCATCTTCAAAATAAGTTAAGCTTCGTAATGCCAAGCAAGTATTCGTATCCGTGATTTTTTTTCGGTAAAGAATAAATCTAAAAATCAAGGTTTTACCCCTAAACTGAGGTAATGTTGGGCTAAAACCCGAAAATCCTTTAGTTTCATTCATCCACACAATAAAGATGTGGGGCAATAGAATTTCCATACTGAGAATTGCTGCTTTTGTAACAGCAATACCCTATCTGGAAAAAGATAGCGAAAATATAAGGTAGCGTTAAGATTCTTCTTTTTCCAGCTAAAAAGAAGCAAAAAGTTAAATATACTAACACAAGAGTATTTTCCTTTACTGAAAATCTCCTCTAAGCGTGCGAAACCTCTTCCTGGCCTCTACTGCGAAGGTGCTATTACTAAAGTCTAACATAATCGTTTCGTAGAGGTTTTTAGCCTTATCTTTATCGTTGAGCTGATTTTCGTTTTCGTACAACTGCGCCAAAGCGAAAAGAGAATTATCTGTGCGGATAGATTCTGGAAAATTCGTGACGATGTTTTGATACATCTGAGCGGCAAGGTCGTACTTGCGTTGCTTCATATAGATGTTCGCTTTTGCAAAATAAATATCATCTTGAAGCGAGTGTTTCGGAAATGCTGTGATGATTTCATCCATTTTGGCGAAAGCCTCATCAAACTTATTTTGGAAAATAAGTAACTCTGCTTGTGCAAAGTTAAACATAGGCGTAACTACCGTATCGAGTGCCAAATTGTCCATAATAAAGACCGACAAATCCAACGCATCATTGGCAATGAGCTTAGAGGTAGAAGCCTTCAAGACGCTAAATTGCGCCTGCGCCCATTCAAAATCTCCTTTAAAATAAGAAAGTTTCGCATTTTTGAAGCGAGCCATTTGCCCTTGAATATCGTCTTTGTAAGCCTTATCTACTTGCGAATACAAGAGCGTTGATTCCCAAATATCGCCATCCATCAGGTAATAATCCGCCAATGCAATTTTGGATTTTGCCAACAAATGACGGCGCACGCCTGGCATTTCTATCAGTTCATCCAGTAGGTCAATAGCTTTGGTCAAATCGTTGAGATAAAAGGCTTCTAACTCTGCCAATTCAAAGATTATACTTCCCGTAGAGGCATCTTTTCCAAATTCAAATAAAAAGGTTTCATACTCTTTTTCGAGTTCCTTTAGGTCGTCTTTGGTGTAAGCAAAGCCATCTACGAGTCTCAAACGCTTGCATTTTAAGGTTTGGGTTTTGGCTTCGATATAGTAAGTATTGGTTTTTCCTTTTTCTTCTACAATATAATTATACGCCATGATAGCAGCGTCGTAATCCTTGCTTTGCTGTGCCGTTTGCGCCAAGCGATACACCCTACCGCCAGAGTCTTTGGTGCGCTTATCAAAGGCACGAACTTGGCGAAAAGCATTTTTGTAATCTTTCTTTTGAATAAATACCCATGCCATCATATCGAGGAGTACCAAATCATCGGGATGGTCACTGATTTGCTGGTAGAGTTGGGTTTGGAGTTCTTTAAAGTCATCTTCGCCAAAAAAGCGTTGAAAGATGGTTTTGAGCGTTCCCAAACGAGAAGGCGTGTTACGAAGGCTAATCAGGTAATTTTCAATCATGGGTTCACGGTCGCCTTTTCGACGGTACAAGTCGCCCAACTCATAGGCAAACATTGCCTTATCTTTCATAATAGATGCGCCTTTCTTATAGGTATCTAATGCCAAATCGTACTTTGTGAGTTTGATAAATGCCTGCGCCAATCGAATGATTTCGCTTCGGTTTTTGGGCAAGTTATCGATGGCACGTTTATACTGCTTATCGGCTTTGGCTTGCTCAAACTGACGCTCGTAGAGTTCGCCATACTTTACATAAAGTTGCACTTTTTGAGGTACTCCTTGATGCGTTTTAAGCTGTTTTTCGTATTTGTCGAAATCTTCCATTAGGAGCAAACACTCCATGTAGCGGTCAAAATAATAATCTCTGCTAGGCGTTTTTTGGTATATTTTTTCAAAAATCACACCTGCCTTTTCGTATTCGCCATTTCGGAAATATTGTTCTGCGAGGCGAGGGTCTTGTCCTTGTGCCGTTATTTGAAAGGCTACGACTAAGCTCAAAGTTAATATGATGTATTTCATTTGTATTTTTTATAAGAAAGGAAATTGAAGTAATAATTCAATAATGGTAATCAAAAAAAATACATGAGATGCACTCATTCTGCTTATTACTCGTTTCGCCTTTCTAAAGAATGGTAAGTTTTTTTTTTACAAACGCCCATTCTCATTCTTCTTATTTATATCCTTTTGTTCTTCTTCCCAAAAATAGGAAAAGATAACCTACTCTTTTAACTGATTTATTCGTGTGTTCATTATAAAAATACATTATTGATAATAAAATTGTTTTATATGAACGCTTTTTAATCAAACATTAACGGATATTTTACGCAAAAGATTTGAGTTTACGATATGTAAAAATAACTATGACTAATTAAAAGAATAAATCAGCCAATTTAAAAATATAAGAGGTTGGTTTTAGCGTTTTATTTTAATTCGTCCAATACGCTGACAGGTATTATTTCTTGCTTGTAAAAGGTATTTTAATTGGTTTCTTTTCAGCTTAGAGCTGTTCTTATTTGCTTTTTACATGATTTTTTTCAAAACTATAAATATCCATTCCTCCTAGTCCGCCTTTTCTATCAGATGCAAAATAGCCAAACGAGCCATCCGCATTTAACAAAAAACTATAATCATTCCGTTCAGAATTGATGGGCAAGCCCATATTTTTAGGCGATGCAAAACCATTCGTTTTCATTGTTGTATAAAAAATATCGAATGCTCCAAAGCCAGCCAATCCATCAGTGGCAAAATACAGGGTTTTGCTCTGTTCGTGCCAATAAGGAAATATTTCGCTACCTTCTGTATTGATATTGCTACCTAAATTCGCTGGATTTGACCAAGTTCCATCTGCTTGCTTATCCGAATAATAAATGTCAAAACTACCATAACCGCCTGCCATATCAGACGAAAAATAGAGACGCTGACCGTTGGGCGTAATACAAGGGTTGGCAATAGAAAAATCGGTAGAATTGAAAGGAAGTGATTGAAAGGTTATCGGGTTATTGTCAATATTTTGGTGTTCAAAAATTGTAATTTTGGCATCCTCAGACACGGTTTGTTGAGCTACCAATACCGTTTTTTCATCTTGGCTAAACGAAATAGATATATTGGATTGGTTGCTATCCAAAAAATCCCTAGTAAATATTTCATTGGTTTGATACAAATAAATATGCTGCTGAATAGTATCTATTTGGGTATAAAAAAGGGTAAAGGCAGAGGTATTAGGACGAAGCCAAGACGAAGATTTTAAATCATTTTTATCCGAAGAAAAAACGATTCCATTTTGATAAAAAACAGGCGCAACATCATTGCCCTTACTATTGATAGCCGTTGGCATCAGTTCATAATGATTTTGGCAAGTACTTTTGAGGAATTTCTTTTTACTATTCGCACAGACACTATCAATTGTGGCGTTTAGCGTATTATTAGATGGTTTTGTTTTTTCATAAAACGCCAACCATTCCTTAGCCAAATCGCATTTATTGTTGTGCGCCAAAGCCAAACTATAATACCAATAAAAACTAGAATCTATCTCTGAAAGGTGTATTACTTGCTCATACCAAAACGCTGCTTCTTGCCAGTTTTCGGTCAATCGGTAAATATCCGCCAACTTGATTTTAACTTCTGCATCATCTCTTTTATCCAAAATAGTTAAATATGAAACAATCACTTTTTCATACTCTCCATTTTGAAGCCACGCCTCTGCTTTGTTTATCTTTCCTTTTTGAGCTACTGCACTAAGATTTCCTAAAAGCAACAGATAAAAAAACATCTTTTTCATGACTATATTATATTTAGTGCTACGCAAAACCATAAGATGCGAATTAAAGAATTGAAATGACTAATCCCCCATCATTTATTATCTCATTGGCAATTACTATTCCATAAATATAATTTATCATCATTTGATATGATAAGGTTCATTCCAATAATAAATAGTAATTTTCGAAAGCAAAAAATCGCTAAATCTCAATCAATTATGCCAAGATAAGACTTCAACACTGCCACCATATCACTATTAGGAGCGTGCAGAATGGTTTGCATTCCTACGGCTGTTGCGCTATTGATGTTATTTTTATTGTCATCAATAAAGAGTGTTTCTTCGGCATTCAATCCTGCATCATCCAATACATATTGAAAAATCCGCTTTTCTGGCTTGCGCATTCCTATCTCAAAGGAATAATAACCTATTTTGAAAAATTCTTCTCGAAAATTGCGCACTCCATGTTTTTGCAGTAAGTCCGCCTCTATTTTCTGAACGTGCGTAAAATTGGTATTACTCAATAAATACACATTATAATCAGTTTGCAATGCTCGAATAAACTCCAACCGATGGGCAGGCACATCCAACAAAATACTATTCCAACAATCTAAGGCTTGTTGTTGAGTGATTTTGCCATTAGCCATAAAAAAATGTAAAAACTCTTCCTCCGAAAATTCGCCTACCTCGAACTTATCAAAAATATTTTGCGTTTGAAGATTACGAAAGAGGAGAAAGTAATCTTTGCCCAACAAGTTTTGGAAGTGTTTTTCGATAGCTCCAAAGTCTAAATTGAGTATCACACCACCCAAATCAAAAATGATATTGCAAACTTTTTTCATTCTTCTAAAAATTTATTCGTAAAAATATTGCATTGCCGTTTACAAATATGTAGCTTTGCACTCGCAAAACAACAAAAGAGTTGTTAATTTTATTTTAATAATATAAAATCGGTCCTATAGCTCAGTTGGTTAGAGCATCTGACTCATAATCAGAGGGTCCATGGTTCGAGCCCATGTGGGACCACTTTTTAATGATTAAACATCATAACTTATTGATTTTCAGCATCTTTGAATTTCATAATGGTACGTTTATGTTCAAAAACAAGAACAGAAACGTACCATTTTTTTTTTGTCACGTACCGAAAATTAATTTGATGTATAATTATTCCTACAAATTTGTGATTAAAGCTTCTGGTCATCGGAAAGATGGCACTACTCCTGTCTATCTTCAAGTGTTTATTAATAAGAGAAGGAAACGATTTTCGCTTAATGTTTTTGTGCGTCTTGCGGATTGGGACGCGAAGCGCATGATGGTGAAGGTGAAAGCGGAAAGGTCTAAACATATCAATGAAATTATCTTTAAAGCGAAGGCTAAAATTGATGATGTTTTTTATAAATCCATCCTTACGGAAACGCCTTTGACGATTGAACTTTTTCGTGAATACTTTTTCAACGAAAAAGTGAAAACGGATTTTTTGGCATTTATGAAAACGGAAATCGAAGAGAGTTCAGAAATGTCGAAAGGAACGAGGAAAGCGTATCGTCAAGCGTATCAACATCTATCGGATTTCTCTGCGAATATTCGCTTTATGGATTTGACTTATGATTTTGTTCAGCGTTTTGATAGACACATGAAGGCAAAAGGTTTGGGATTGAATACGGTGGCAAAGCATCATAAGAATGTGAAGCTGTTTATTCATACGGCTATTATTCCTATTCCGACATTAAATTAAGTCCAACTACTTAAAACCACATTGGATTGAAATTTCAATCTTTTGGCAAAAATTGTCAAAGAGCCACAAAGTTTATCACATAAACTTTCAAAAGTTAATTTTTTTAATATTTTCATGGGTGAGATAAAAAAAAAACGTACATTTAATCGTTGTTATTAGAAATAGCAATGATTTTATAGTTGTTATATCACATCTAATAAAAAATGGAATTAATCAATTTTAACCTAAATACTAACTCCTTTAACGGGATAAAAGAATATGTTTTTAAAAGTCAATCCAATGACTATAACAAGATTGATGAAAAAATCATATTTGTATCTATCTCATTACTAGACGAAAAAAATCGTTGGCAGCTCCGAAAAGTAATTAACAATAATCTCAAAGCCAAAATCATAATTGTTTCAGCAAAAGAAAGAGTTAGTCAATTAGCATGGGAAATTGGAGCATTTTATTTCTTATTGCAGCCACTCACAGATAATGGATTGAAAGCCTTGAGGCAGAAAATTAACCAAGACAT